>JAEXCD010000030.1 GCA_023393715.1 Bacillota bacterium | reverse complement strand
GTTAGCGCTTCGAGCGGCCTTCCGCGAAATTCATGCGCGTCAGGATGCGTGCCGGTTTCGGGACTGCACGCATCGAAGGGAGCCGGGCTGTGCCGTTCGGGCAGCGGTCGAAGCGGGCGAAATCGACGAGCAGCGCTACCGGAGCTACCGTATGCTTTTTGAAGAAATCGAGGAAAAGAGGAGGTACTGATGAAGAAGGAGCTGGTTCCGTCGCTGCTTTCGGCGGATTTTTCAGAATTACAGGCGGAGCTGAGTCGGGTGGAGGAGTGCGGCATCACCCATCTCCATCTCGACGTCATGGACGGACAGTTTGTTCCCAATATCTCCTTCGGCTCGGGCGTGATCGCTTCGATCCGCAAGGTCACGAATCTCGTTTTTGATTGCCATTTAATGGTTCGCGAACCGGCCTTTCTCTATGAAGCGCTGGCCGATGCGGGCTGCAGCGTGGTGAGCGTACATCAGGAGGCTTGCGTACATTTACACCGCGATATTCAGCGCATTCATTCCTTGGGAATGCGCGCGGGTGTTGCGCTCAATCCCGCGACGCCGCCGGAATGTCTTCGCTACGTGCTCGATGATCTCGATCTGATTCTGGTTATGAGCGTCAATCCGGGCTTTGGCGGACAGCGCTTTATTCCGCAGAGCATCGGCAAGCTCCGCGCCCTGCGTTCGATGATCGATGCGAGCGGGCGCGACATCGTGCTGGAGGTGGACGGCGGAGTCAACGAAGGCAATATGGAGGCGGTTCTCGACGCAGGCTGTGACTGGCTCGTTGCAGGCTCGGCTGTTTTTTCTCCGAAAAAAACAAGGGAGAATGCGCAGCGCCTGCAGACGCTGCTCGATGCCTATCAAAAGGCGCACCGTTGAGTGCGGAGGCGGTGCGATGAAGGGCGTTATTGTAGGCGCAGGGCGCAGAATGAACGATCTTGATCGGGCGAAAAAGCTTCTGGCGGATGCGGACGTGATTTTGTGTGCCGACGGAGGCTACGATTACCTGGCTGCGTTAAACGTAGAGCCGGACATAGTGTTGGGCGATTTTGATTCGCTTTCGCCGGCGACGCGTGAAAAGATGCTGCAAGGCGGCTCGCCGGCCGGTTTGGAAAAGAGGCCGAAGCTCCTGGTCTATCCGCCGGAAAAGGACGACAGCGATCTCGAATTAGCGCTTCGCTGCGCCGTGGAAAACGGTGTAGACGACTGCGTCATATTGGGCGGAACAGGTTCGCGCTTCGATCACAGCCTGTGCAATATATTGCTCGCGGAACGGTTTACCAAATGCGGGATGTCCGTCGAATTGATCGACGACACCAATCGCATCTGTTTTCTTCCCGCGGGCGTGCACCGTCTGGCAAAGGAGCCTGCGGGCTGGTACTGCTCCTTTCTGGCGCGGACTCCGGGCGCGCTTCTTTCGCTGCGCGGCTTTGAATATGAGCTGGTGCGGCATCCGCTTCCGGTGGGGACGTCTCTGGGCATTTCGAATCACATCCGGGCTGCGGAAGGAGAGGCGGTCGTAGAGGGCGACGGCGTTTTCTGTATTTTTTCCTGCGATTAAGCAATAAAAACCGGCGCAACTTTTGTTGCGCCGGTTTTTTCGGAATCATATTCACTTTCCTGAGCGCTCCGCGGAACGGATGCGCTTTTCTGGTTGTTCGAATTTTACGCCTCGACAGCGACGGCTTCCTCGACGACAACGTCTTCAACAGGAGCTTCAAAGGCATCAGCGACGGGCTGATTACGGTTGATCAGGCCGCTGCGCAGGCAACGCGTGCAGACGTACATACGCTTCGGCGTACCATTTTCGTCATAAACGCGTACACGTCTCAGGTTCGGCGTCCACGATCTTTTGATCGCTCTATGAGAAAACGTAACGGTATTACCGGATTTTTTAGTTTTGCCACAAACATCACAGACTCTTGACATAGTGCACCTCCTTTAGCTTGGTTTGCAAATGAACTAAATCATTATAGCAAGTGTTTTACGACTTTGCAAGTCCGCAGGGTTTGGTCATTGCTCGGCATCCAGCTTTTGCCGGAGTTCTTTGGGCAGGGATTGAAACCACTCCTTTTCTTTTCCGGCCGGCGGAAATACGGTTTTGTATTTGAGAATGGAGGTAGGCTGAATTTCGTTGAGATCAATCCAAATATCATCCTGCTCAATATCGGCTGCTTTTGACACGCCATCCATGAGCGCAAGCATTAACTCTTTTCGCTGTTCATCTGTTCGACCGGAACGAATGTCACCGTGGATCCAAAGCTGTCTTTCAGAAGGAAGACCGCCGACAAAGCGACGGCCTCCGTAGTTACCGGTCAAAATCACTTGAACGTAATAGCGCGGCGCGCCGGTCGTTTTTGAATGCGCCTGCGTAATCGCTTCAGCGATCTTCTGCTCTTGTTCTTCCGTAAGGACATCATGTTGAACATATACAGTATATGTTGGCATTCCATTCCTCCTTCAATAGATATCGCCATAAGAGAAGCGCCGCATAGGTAAACGAGCGCTAAGCTCGCTGTTTCTCAGTTGAATTCTCTATTATCGAAATCATTTTGTCAAAAAATAAATCGCGGAACAATCGACGGTATCAAGAGGCAAAGGCGCCGGCGTTATAAAAATTAGGTCTTGTAAAATCGCATTAAAGTGCATATATTATAACCAGTCTATCCGCGCTTCCAGGATACCGGGCAGCGCATGCGCGTCAAGCTTTTCGACAAGCCGCGACGCATTTATGCTATGATAAGAGCACGATAGAAAAATGGGAGGTAGCTTATGCCATCGAGAATGCATAATCAGCTTGGCAGCATCATTATTGACGATACCGTAGTCGCGAACCTCGCCTGCAGCGCGGCAATGGAAACCTATGGAATTGTCGGCTTGGCTGCACAAAATACCAAGGACGGTTTATATGAGCTCCTTCGCTTGGAGAACATGACAAAGGGTGTCACCGTTACCGCGAAGAGCGAGACGGAAATTGTTATCGATTTGTCCGTCATCATGGAATATGGCGTTCGGATTGCGGTCGTTGCAGACAATGTAATCGATAAAATCAAGTACAACGTGGAGTCTCTGACCGGACTGACGGTCGATGCGGTCAACGTCATCGTACAGGGAATTCGGGTCTGAGGAGGAGTTCATGATCATATTGGATGGCGCGCTTTTTCAGCGCGCGTTGTATGGAGCGTACAAAAAGCTCAATGAAAAAAAAGAGGAAGTGAATCGCCTGAATGTGTTTCCGGTTCCCGACGGGGATACGGGAACGAATATGTCTTTGACGATGAAATCCGCCGCGGCGCAAATTGAGCGCGTTAAAGACCTTCATGTCGCTTCGGTGGGCAAGGCTCTGGGAAATGGCTCGCTGATGGGTGCCCGCGGGAATTCCGGCGTTATCCTGTCCCAGCTGTGCCGCGGCATTTCCGAGGCGGTGAAGGACAAGCAGACGATTGTCACCAGCGATATTGCGGCAATACTCGGAAAAGCGACGGAAATGGCATATAAGGCGGTCATGAAGCCGACGGAGGGAACGATTCTTACCGTCGCTCGCTCGATGAGTGAATTCGCTGCGGCGAATGTATCGCATTACACGGAAATTGAGGACTTTTTGCGCGCCATTCTGACCGAGGGAAACCGCACGCTGGCCAAAACACCGGATATGCTGAAGGCACTGAAGGACGCGGGCGTCGTCGATGCGGGCGGACAGGGGCTTCTGTACCTCGTCGCAGGCTTTCTGGAGACGCTGACCGGCGAAATGACGGACGAAATCCTGCTGCCCAGAGAAGAGGCCGCGAAGAGCGTGAGCTTTGATGCAGATCCTGAGGACAGCGACATTCGCTTCGGCTACTGCACGGAATTTTTCATTCGCACCAGGGGAGACGACTATCTCGCCTTCCGCGGGGAAATCGAGGGGCTGGGCGACAGTATCGTCTGCATCGGCATGGACGACGTCATCAAAACCCATATCCACACCAATCACCCCGGGAAGGTGCTGGAGCTTGCACTGAAGCGCGGTGCACTCATGGATATCAAAATCGACAATATGCGCTTGCAGCACCAGCATCGCCTGCTCACCGAAAAGGAAGAGGCACAGCTGGGTCAGGAACCGACGGCCTCGATGAAGCCCAATAAACCGTACGGCTTTGTTGCGGTCAGTCTCGGCGCGGGCTTCGACAGCATTTTTAAGGATCTGATGGTCGATGAACTGGTCAGCGGCGGGCAGACGATGAATCCGTCCACGCAGGATCTCCTCGAAGCCGTCAACCGCGTAGCGGCGGATACGGTCTTTATCTTTCCGAACAACAAAAACATCATCATGGCGGCAGAGCAGGTGGATGCCCTGACGGAAAAGCGGGTGATTGTCATCCCGAGCCGTTCCATTCCGCACGGATTTACGGCGTTGCTTCAGTTTGATGAGTCGGCTACACCGGAGGAAAATGCGGAGGCGATGACGGAAAGCCTGAATACGGTTCAGATTGGTCAGATTACCTATTCCATTCGCGATACCGAGATGGATGATTTAGTGATTCACGAGGGCGATCTGATCGGACTGATGAATGGACATATTGTACGCGTAGGGCAGAACGCGGAGGAGCTGGTTCAGCAGCTCGTTGGCGCTTATGTAACGGACGAGCATTCCCTGATCACGGTATATTCCGGCGAGGATGTTCAGGAGGAGCAGGCGCAGAAGCTCATGGAAGCGCTTCGTAGTCAGTGGCCCGAGTACGATGTCGAGTACGAACGCGGCGATCAGCCGACCTACTATTATATTTTTTCGATCGAATAACATGGATCTGACGCAGTTAAAGGGCATCGGCGCAAAAAAAGCGGCGCGCTTTGCAAGGCTGGGCGTTGATACGGCGGAGCAGCTGGTCTGCGATTTTCCGAGGCGTTATGAGGATCGAACGAGAATCTGTTCTGTGGAGGAGCTGCAGGAAGGCGTAAGCGCAGTATTGGTGCTGCGCCTTCTTCGCATTTATCCCGCCGTTTATCTTCCGGGCAGAAGGAGCCTGCAGCGCGTACTCATGGCTGACGACAGCGGTGAGGTTCAGGTGATCTGGCACAATCAGCCCTATCGGGCGAAAAGCCTCCGTGTCGGGGAGTGCTACTGTGTTTACGGCATTTACCGCGATAAACAAAAGGCGTTATTGGATCCCGTTTTGGAACGGAGCGATGTGCCGTCTTTGGCCGGTCTGGAACCGGTGTATGCTCTGTGCGAGGGACTGCGCAACGGCGAGCGAAAAAAGCTGGCGGAGCAGGCGTTGGAAAAGGTGCCGCTTTCGCAATTTGAAATACTTCCGGAGGGGGATCGGTGCGCTTTTGGGCTGAGGTCCATCGAGTGGAGCTATCGAACGCGTCACAAACCGGCGTCGTTTGAAGAGCTGCAGATAGCGTGCCGCGAATTGGATGCGCGGCGATGGCTCGTCTATTTGCTCGCTCTGGGCCGAATTAAGGAAATCGTAAAGCGTTCCCTGTGCGAAACATTGCGGCCTGTCGATATGACACCTTTTTTTACCGCGTTGCCCTTTTCTCTGACCGCAGGCCAACAGGCCGCTTTTCAGGAAATTCAGTCGGATTTGCTGTCGGACGAACCGATGAATCGCCTGCTTCAGGGCGATGTGGGCTCGGGTAAAACCGCCGTTGCGTTCGCCGCCGCATATCTGTGTGTGCAAAACGGCCTACAGGCTGCGCTCATGGCGCCGACGGAGACGTTGGCGCGGCAGCACATCAAAACGGCGCAAAAGCTCTTCGCGCCTTTAGGAGTGGCGATTCATCCGCTTTTGGGAGCGTCCCCGGCAAAGGAGCGGCAGCGAGCCCTTCAGACTGCGGCCGAAGGGGAATCGGGGCTGTGGATTGGTACACATGCACTGTTTTCGGACGGTGTTGCCTTTCCGAAACTCGGTTTGGTGATTACGGATGAACAGCACCGGTTTGGCGTTCTGCAGCGAAAAAAATTGCAGCAAAAGGCGTCGATACCGCACACGCTGGTGCTTTCGGCCACTCCGATACCGAGAACGCTGACGCTCTCCGCCTTAGGGGATCTCTCGCTGTCCCAGATTGCCGAGCGTCCTCCGGGACGTCAGCCCATCGGGACCTATGTTGTAGACGGCCGATACGAGAAACGGATTTTGGCCTTTTTGGAAAAGGAATTCGAAAAGGGACATCAAGCCTACTTCGTCTGCCCCCGCATTGATGATTCGGAGGATGAGCTCGGCCATTGGTCGATTGTCAATGTCGCCGCGCGCTGTCAAAAGGGGCTTTCCGCCAAGCGGCGGATGGGCGTGCTGCATGCCCAGCTGAAGG
>JAEXCD010000012.1 GCA_023393715.1 Bacillota bacterium | reverse complement strand
ATACAGAATCGTAAAGAACCTTTTGGAGTGAATCGCTTCCGTCAAAAAGGTTCGTTACGATTCAGTCCTTTACATTTTTGTGTCTTCTTGCGATCCGAACAGTCGCGGGACGTTCCATATATTATATAACAAATCAGAACTAATAACAAAACAAAGGGGAGTGAGCAGGGCTCCTCCCCTTCGTTCTTCACACAGCCCGAACCGAGCTGCTTTTATTCACATTATTGAGCAAGCGTGACGTCACAGATGTCGTTCGCCCAATCCCACATCGGCGTGGTTTCGAGACCCTTTACGCGGACGTTGTAGATGTCGTGGTAGTCGTTGCCGTACAGCGGCACGCCCGGCATGTAGTCGTTGTACCACAGCTCGTAGGTCAGCCAGCCCTTCAGCCACGTCTCGCGGTCCGTCGGATCCGCTTTGCGCATTTCCTCCAGAACCGGGTCGATCGTCGGATCGTTGATGCGGCTCTTGTTGTCCGCGCCAATCTGTGAAGAGTGCGTCTGATAGTACGGATCATTCGGTACGGAGAAGGAGTTGCCCATGTTAAATACCGTCGGCGCCTTCTCATCCGCCGTATCCGGATTGTAGTAATGCGTCAGCATCGTTGCGAAGTCCGTGGATTTGAAGATGTACTGCATGCCACAGAGCTTTGCGTTGTCCGGAACCTGAACCGAAATCAATCCGGAGACTTCCTTCGCTTCGATGGAGCCCTCGTGATACACCGTCAGCTGCTTGCCGTTCTCGTCGTAACGCCAGTAATCGAACGCTTCCTTGTTGGCGTCGTACGCAGCCTTTGCCTTTTCCGGATCCCACTTGGTCGTTCCGTCTGCTTCGTACAGATAGGGGGTCGTATCCAAAGCCTTATTCGCTTCGTCCGGGTTCAGCGTGTAGTTGATCGCTTTTTCTTCGAGCTCTTCGCCCTTCGCTTCATACTCCCACATGTTCAGACCGTATGCGCCCTGAACAACCGTGCCGTATCCGCCGCAGATCGTCTGGACGAATTCTTCGCGATCCAGACAGAATGCGATCGCCTGACGAACGCCCTTGTACTGCGTCGCGCCGATATCGGTCAGAATCGGCATGAAGCCATATCCGTTACGCGGATAGTTGATGTAGCCGACAGAATCGGCATTCTCTCTCGCCTTATCGATCTTTGCGCCTTCGACAACGCCGATAGCCAGATCGATCTGGCCGCTCATCGCATAGTCGACCTCGAGGTCGGTGTTGATCGTCTGAACGATAACGTTCTGAATCGTCGGCTTCTTGCCGTCTTTATTTCCGACAAACTTATCATTGATCGTGACCTTCGCCATACCGTTTGAGAACTCAACAAACTTGTACGGTCCGCAGGTAACGTCCGGCTTAAAGCGGAAGTTCTGAGCGACCTCCAAAGCGGATTCCGTCATAAGCAGCTGCAGCGGATCCATGGAATCCGGGTTCTCCTTATACGTCTTCAGCGTTGCCTCTGCTGCGCGCGCTTCCAGCTCGAGTCCGTACAGACTCATCCATTCGCCGTCGCCCAGCGAAGTGCCGTCGGCCAGCTGACCCGCCTTCTTTGCTGCCGCCAGCTCCTCCTCGCTCAACGCATCGAGCTTTGTGACGAGTGCATCATATTCAGCAATATCGTAGACTTTCTTTCCGTCCGCATCGGTCTCGTCGATCGCCCACTGACGCTCTGCGTCATACGCCTTGCGCTTTTCGGCGACGACCTTCTCCTGATTGGCAACCAGGCTCGCCTTATCCTCGTCGGTTACGGTGTAGCCCTCCACCGTCTGGAGCATCGCGCCCTCTTCCGAATCGACCACTCTCAGATTCGGCGCATAACGGTGCAGCGGGGTCGGAACCATCGCGGCCATCGCCGTCTCGTAGAAGTACGGAACATATGCCGCATCCAGCGTCAGCGAGAAGGTGTGCTCGTCGATCAGATGCAGACCTGCATGCGCCGCGCTCTCTCCGGAATGATATGCGGAATAGCCCTTCAGCTCGGAACCCGTCGTCGCATTCGCCGCTCCGAGATCGCCCCAGGCCTTGCCGTTTCGGAAAAGAGAGGTAAAGACGTAATCCGCTGCCGTAATCGGCTCGCCATCACTCCACAGCAGATTGTCCGCAATTTTGTATGTGTACGTAACTGAACCGTCCTCGTTCGCTGTGCGAACGGGATCCGCGGCATTGACAGTGGGATTGATAATGAACTCGCCCGCCTCGTTGGCCGCATATGTCGCATAGCTCAGATCGCCTTCGTACGTTCCGATCAAACGTCTGATCCAAACGTCGTAGCTTGAGTTCGTGAAGCCGTTGATGTAATCGCCGTTCAGCTCCGGTGAGCCGACAACCAGGGTATTCGCATCGGTCATCTTTTCCGGCTCCGAAGCCGCCGTACCGGGCTCCTCGGATACCTCTCCGCTCGCCACTTCGGATACTTCGCCGCTCTCGGATGCAGTGGAGGACTCGTTGTTCGAGCCGCCGCCGCAGGCGGTGAGCATCATGCTCAGGGCGAGGAATACGGAAAGGACTTTTGACGTCTTTTTCATAGATATTTCCTCCTCGTTTGTAGTTACAGAACCCCTTCTGTATGACGGTATTATATGAAGCAGGCCTCTTCTTGTCAAGAAAAATAAAGTTTTTCCTACCAAAAAATTGTTTTTTTATAATATGCTTCTTTGCGCGGCATGAAAGAAATTCGTTGTTTTTATCTCGGTTTCTCTTCTTTGCGACCGAGCCTCGTGTCTCATGCGCATCCTCTGCCCATACTTCTGCGGTTTAGCGGCGACCTGCGCTTTGAAAAACACAAAACGGACCCGGATTTGTATAAAAATACAAAATCAGGCCCGTTTTTCGTCATTTATCGTGGAAAAGCGTCATTTCAACTCAGATATTGCATGAATAATCCGATTTTCCGCCTCCGCTGCAGTGAGCTCTTCATTCTGCATTTCGCGGCGCGTCGAAAACTCGACGAGTCCCTCCGCACACTTCTTGCCCACCGTAATGCGGCAGGGGATCCCGATCAGATCGCGGTCGTTGAACTTAACGCCCGCGCGCTCCTTTCGGTCGTCGAGCAGCACCTCGACTCCGGCTTTTTGGAGCCGCTGATAAATCTCCTCGCCCAAAGCGCTCTGCGCCTCGTCTTTATAGTTGGCAACCGTCACGATCGCATGAAACGGCGCGACGGACAGCGGCCAGATGATGCCCCGATCGTCGTGGAACTGTTCGACGACGGCGCTGACGCTTCTCGTGATGCCGATGCCGTAGCAGCCCATAATAAAGGGCTGTGCCACACCGTTTTCATCGAGATAGGTCGCGTTCATGGCGCCGGAATATTTCGTCCCGAGCTGAAAGATGTTGCCCACCTCAATGCCGCGCGCAAACGAAAGCGGTGCGCCGCACTCCGGGCAGCAATCTCCTTCGCGCACCATCCACAGATCCTCGACGATCTCTGCCGAAAAATCGCGGCCGTAATTTACATTCCGATAGTGGAAGCCGGTTTCGTTTGCGCCGCAAACCAGATTTCTGCGCTGAGCAATCGCGCGATCGCACAGGATCCGAACACGCTTCTTCAGGCCGATCGGACCCGTGTAGCCCGGCTCCGCGCCGGTTATCTCCCGAATCGACGCCTCGTCGAGCAGCTCGATCTCATGCTCCGGCACGCCCAGATGCGCAATGAGCTTCGCCATATTGAGCTCGCGATCGCCCGGAAGCAGAACGAGCATCGGCTCCCCCGCCACGTTCAGGTCGACGGCCTTAATCAGGCGCTGCGGCGACACAGACAGGAACTGCGCGACCTCTTCGATCGTCTTCTTCTCCGGCGTCGCTACCTTTTCCAAAACGCCCTCCGCCGCAGCTTCGACGGCCTCATCCCGCTTTGGCTGCGCCTTTTCGTCGGTCGCCGCATAATCGCAATGCTCGCAGTAGACGATCACGCCCTCTCCGACGTCGGAAAGTGCGCAAAATTCGTGCGACTGATTTCCGCCCATTGCCCCGGAATCGCCCCGAACGATGCGGTAGTCGAGACCAATACGGTCAAAGACGCGCTCATAGGCCTCCCACATCCGCCGATAAGACGCCTCCATTCCCTCGACGGAGCTGTCGAACGAATACGCGTCCTTCATCAGAAATTCGCGGGATCGGTTGATGCCAAACCGCGGGCGCTTTTCATCCCGATACTTCCACTGAATTTGGTATAGGTTGAGCGGAAGCTGCTTGTAGCTGCGCACCTCCCCCTTAATCAGGTCGGTAAAATACTCCTCCGCTGTAGGCCCGAGGCAAAACTCGCGCTCATTTCGGTCCGTCAGCTTAAACATCTCCGGGCCGAACGCCTTCCACCGGTTCGATTCCTCCCAGATCTCACGGGGCTGCAGCGCACTCATGTGAATTTCCTGTGCGCCGGCCTCGTCCATCTCCTCGCGGACAATCTGCTCGATCTTATTGACGACACGCTGTCCCAACGGCAAAAAAGAATAGATTCCCGAGGCTGCTTTACGAATCATCCCCGCGCGCAGCAACAGCTGGTGACTCGGGATTTCCGCTTCCACCGGCACTTCGCGAAGCGTCGGCATATGGTAACGATTCATTCTCATTATTAATTGCTCCTTACCTCTTCACTTCAGCGCACAAGCGCTGCGGTTACTCCCAATTTACTTCACTTTCGGGATCAATCACCTGAATCCAGGTCTGTCCCGGCGCCAAGATGATTTCTTCGCCCGATTCGTCATAGTAGCGCGTCAGCGTGCCCCGCTCCTCCTTGCTCCACGTGATGGGAATTCGGTATCCGTCGCGGAAAAGCAGCCCCAGGCCCGTTCCGTACTGATAAATATATTGATGGCCTTCCTGATCGGCCACCTCGTCGTCGCAGAACTGAACGATGATATTGGCCACCGACAGGGGCGTATTCGTATTTTCATCCAGGTGCAGCTCGCCGTCTTTATAGCGCGCGTAATGATGTGTCCCCTCCGAATACGTATACGAGGTCACATTCGACGCAGAATAGTACAGCGTTACCTCATACGCTTTTTCGGACGGCGCCGTCTTCAGCTCGCCAAAACGATAGCTTCGCGTCGTCGGCTCCGTTCGGTGCCCCTCTGCCGCCGCCTGCTGCCGAATCGCCGAAATCGACGTATAGGCGTTGTGCGGGGCTTCCTTATGTGCCGTGCGGTAAAATACGCCTCCGTCATAGAGCAGGCCATCAATCGAGGCGAGATCAAAATCCGAGATCTCCGATAAGGCCTGCGCGCTGCCGCCAAAATGTCCGTAAATCGCATCCCACTCCATGACGCGATCCACAAAATAGGGACGGGCGCTGCGCACCGGGCCGACCTCCGGCTGGTTTTTCAGAAAGAGCGCCATGTAGCGCGTTGCATTGCCCTCCATCAGATATTCGTAGACAATTTCAGCCTCCGAAAGACCGGCCTGCCAGCGCGCGTCGTAGTGATTGTCAAACATCACCGCGACAATACGCCTTTGCGCCTCTTCGTCGGTCAGCGCCAACCCGCTGATCGGTGACAGCTTTGCCGCCGGCTGCTCCGATGACTGCTCCGCCACTGACGAGCTTTCCGCACGCGATGAAGCTTCGCTCGCAGACGTTTCGACGACAACGGCCTTCTCCTCCTTGCCGCCGCAGCTCGTGATCAAGAGCATTCCGGCAAGAAGCAGCCCCCTTGCCGTCCAATTTCTCCGCGTTATTTCTCTCTCCTTACGCTCTGCCATTTTTTCCATTCCTCCGTCGCATCGCCGTTTTTTTCCGCGCTTCTATTTCCGCATTCTGCTTCATGCCCCGCATCGTCAGCGCAATCCGCTTTCTCTTCGCATCGACCGACAGGATGCGAACCTGTACCACATCCGAAACCTGAACCACCTTGGAGGGATCGTCGAAAAAGCCCTCGCCCAGCTCCGAAACGTGGACCAGTCCGTCCTGCTTTACCCCGATATCGACAAAGCAGCCGAACGCCACGACATTGCGCACCGTTCCGCGCAGCTCCAGGCCCTCGTGCAGATCGTCCATCGACAGCACGTCCGAACGGAGCACCGGCTTCGGCATCTCCTCGCGGGGATCGCGGCCCGGCTTTTTCAGCTCGTCGACGATGTCGCGAAGCGTCGGCTCTCCTACGCCAAGCTCCTCCGCCTTGCGCCGGATATCCAACGCATCGAGCGGCTCACCCAACAGCCTGCGGGCAATGTCATAGCTTTCCGGATGCACCGCCGTATTATCGAGCGGGTCTTCGCCGTCAGGGATGCGCAAAAATCCGGCGCATTGCGTAAAGGCGCGCGGCCCCAGCCCCTTAACCCTTTTCAGCTGCTCGCGCGAGCGAAACGCGCCGTGCTCCTCTTTATATGCCACGATATTTCGCGCGACGGTCTTCGTAATGCCCGCGACATAGCCCAACAGCGCGGGGCTTGCCGTATTGACGTTTACGCCGACGCTGTTGACGCAGCTCTCGACAACGCCCTCCAACGCCAGCTCCAACGCCTTCTGATCGACGTCGTGCTGGTACTGTCCCACACCGATATGCCTGGGTTCGATCTTGACGAGCTCCGCCAACGGATCCTGAATTCGGCGTGCAATCGAAATGGCTCCGCGGATCGTGACGTCGAGATCGGGAAATTCCTCCGTGCCCAGAGCGGACGCGGAATAGATCGACGCGCCCGATTCGTTGACGATGGCATAGTGCAGCGTCCGCTCCGCATTCTTTTTGATCAGCTCGGCGACCACCTGTTCCGTTTCGCGCGAGGCCGTTCCGTTGCCGATCGCGATGAGGGAAACGCCGTACCGGTCGATCATCCGCTGCATCGTTCGATGCGCGCCCGCGACGTCGTTTTTCGGCTCGGTCGGATAGATCGTCGCGTGATCGACGACCGCCCCGTTTTCGTCGATGACCGCCAGCTTGCACCCCGTGCGAAACCCGGGATCCAGCCCCATGACCACCGTCTGCTTCAGCGGGGGCTGCATGAGGTACGGGCGCAAATTCTTCGCAAAAATTTCGATGGATTCCTGATCCGCGCGCTCCGTGATTTCCTGGCGCACCTCTTTTTCAATCGAGGGGAAGAGCAGCCGTTTATAGCCGTCCTCCACCGCCTCCTCAATCTGCCCGGCGCAAAATGCATTGGCTCCCGGCTCGCGTCCCCGCGTCAGCTCGCGGTAGATGCGAAACCGGTTGCGTTCGTCCGTCGTCTGAATCCGCACGTGGAGGAAGCCCTCCTTTTCCGCGCGGTTGATCGCCAGCACGCGGTGCGCCGGCATCGAAGAAAGCGGCTCCTTTGCGTGAAAATACATTCGATATACCTGCGCCGATTCCTCGTCCTCCGCGACCGAAATCTCGGTCTCCAGACACCCCGAATGGTGCAGATTCCGGCGGAGCAGCCCGCGCACCGCGGCGGTTTCCGCCATGTTCTCCGCCAAAATGTCCCGCGCTCCGGCAAAGGCCGCCGCGCCGTCCGGCACGTCGTCATTCAGGAAGGGCTGAACGTACGCCTCCGGCTCATCCGCCGGAACCGCGCCCGCCATCAGCGCTTCCGCCAACGGTTCAAGCCCGCGTTCCCGCGCCTGCCCGGCTCGCGTTCGCCGCTTCGGACGGAACGGGAGGTACAGGTCCTCCACCGCCTTCACCGTGTCGGCCTGATCGATTTGCTCGCGCAGCTGCTCGGTCAGCTTTCCCTGCTCTTCAATCTTCCGGGCAACCTCCTCTTTTCGCGCCAAAAGATTGCGCAGCGCGCTCAGCCGCGTCTCCAGCAGGCGGAGCTGCTCGTCATCCAGCGAGCCCGTGACCTCTTTTCGATACCGCGCGATAAAGGGGATGGTATTGCCCTCGTCCAGAAGCGCGACCGTCTTGATCACCTGCTCCGTTCGACAGCCGATCTCCCGGGCGATCTGCTGCTCGATCCAGTGTGCATCTCGTTGCTGTGCCATATTACACTCCCGTCGCCTTCCAGTTGAGATACGCATCGACAAAGGCGTCCAAATCGCCGTCCATGACCTTGCCGATGTTCCCCGTTTCTTCGCCCGTCCGATGGTCTTTTACCATGGTATACGGCTGGAACACATACGAACGGATTTGAGAGCCCCAGCTGATCTGCGTGTATTTTCCCTGAATATCCTCGATCTTTTCCCGGTGCTCCTCTTCCTTGATCTGAATGAGCTTCGCCTTGAGGATGTCCATTGCCTTGGCGCGGTTTTGAATCTGTGAGCGTTCGTTTTGACACGTCACGACGACCCCCGTCGGGATATGCGCAATGCGCACCGCCGAATCGGTCGTATTGACGTGCTGTCCGCCCGCCCCGGTCGAACGGAAGGTGTCGACCTTCAGATCCTTGTCATTGATTTCGATCTCGTCGCTGTTTTTGATCTCGGGATAGACGTCGACACTGGCAAACGAGGTATGTCTGCGGCTTTGCGAATCAAACGGCGAAATGCGTACAAGGCGGTGCACGCCTTTTTCGCTCTTGCACAGGCCGTAGGCGTTATAACCGCGCACCTCCATTTCGACCGACTTGATGCCTCCGCCCTCTTCTTCGTTGATGTCGGTGATCTGCACCTTCCATTTTTTGGAATCAAACCATCGGCGGTACATGCGCTGCAGCATATCCGCCCAATCCGTCGCTTCCATGCCGCCGGTTCCTGCGTGAATGGAGAAGAAGCAGTTGTTTTTGTCGTATTCGCCGGAAAGCAGCGTGCGCGTACGAAGATCCATGATCTCCTGCTGCGCCGCACGCAGCTCCGACACCAGAAGCTCACCCGACTCCGCCAGCTCCTCATCGGAAAGCAGCTCAAGCATCTCATCCATGTCGGCCAGCGCCGTACTCAGCTTTTCGTAAAGCGCCACCGTATTCTTCTTCTCATTGAGTTCGACGACGACCTCCTGCGCCTTATCGGCATTATCCCAGAAGTCCGGCGCCAGCACGCGGCCGTTCAGCTCCTCGACCGTTTCCTTCAGTCCCGCGATGTCAAAGAGAGCTCCTTAGCTCCGCGAGGGTTCCCTCTAAGGTGTCAATCGTCTCTCGAATTTCGTAACGTTCCATCGTCTCCTCCTCTGAAAAGTACGGCGGGTTCACACCCGCCGCAGTTTGTTAGCTATTCTTCCCGTGACAATGCTTGTACTTCTTTCCGCTTCCGCACGGACACGGGTCATTTCGGCCGATCTTTTTGCCGCTGCGGCGTACCGTCCGATCCTCCGGCTCCTCCACGGCTCCGCCCGATTCCCTCGTCGGCTTGGCTACCGACTCGCGCTGAACATTCGACGCGGGAACGACGTGATAAATCAGGCGGACGGTCTCCTCCTGAATCGCCCGGTTCATCTCCGTGAACATATCGTAGCCCTCGTTGCCATAGGCGCGAACCGGATCCTCATTGCCGAATGCGCGAATTCCGATTCCCTGCTTGAGCTGATCCATCGCATCGATGTGATCCATCCACTTCGTATCGACGACGCGGAGCAGCACGACGCGTTCCAGCTCGCGCATCATGTCCGCGCCGAGCTCTTCTTCCTTTTTCTGATAGATATGATCGGCAATCGACCACAGCTTCTCGCGGAACTCTTCCTTCGTCAGCCCCTGGATATTGCCGACCGCGACCGCGCCTTTCGGCAGGAACAGCGTATTGAGGTAGTTAAACAGCCCCTCCAGCTCCCACTGGGCAGGCTCCACGCCGTCCGCGCAGGAGTTGTCCACTGCAGCGGAAATCGTGTCATGAATCATCGTCTGGATGAACGCCTTCATGTCGTCACCGTTGAGCACGCGATTGCGCTCCGTATAGATCGTCTCACGCTGTACGTTCATCACATCGTCGTACTCGAGGACGCGTTTGCGCATCGCAAAGTTGTTGGCCTCGACCTTTTTTTGCGCGCGCTCAATCGCACCCGTCAAAAAGCCGGTATGAATCGGCTCGTCCTCCGGGAGCCGCCCCACCGACATGAGCGATTGCATCCGCTCGCCGCCGAACAGGCGCATCAGCTTGTCCTCCAGCGAAATATAGAACATCGACACACCCGGGTCGCCCTGTCGTCCGGAGCGGCCGCGCAGCTGGTTGTCGATACGGCGCGATTCGTGACGCTCCGTACCTAAGATGTACAGACCGCCGGTTTTCAAAACCTCCTGCGCATTTTGATCCGTATCCTGCTTAAATTTTTTCTTGAGCTCGGAGAATTGCCGGCGCGCGGCCAAAATCTCTTCACCGGAGTAGAATGAACCGTCCTCCAGTCCCGTCGGGAACTGATCCTGCGGCTCGACCGCCGAATAGCTGTCCGCCCATTCGATTAAGCCGTCGCTCATTCCCTGTTTTTTCATCTCCTGCTTGGCCATGTATTCCGGATTTCCGCCGAGCACGATATCCGTACCACGACCCGCCATATTCGTCGCGATGGTGACCGTGCCGAAGCGGCCGGCCTGCGCGACGATCTCCGCCTCGCGCTCGTGCTGCTTTGCGTTCAGAACGCTGTGCCCGATGCGCTCCTTTTTCAGCATATCGGAAATCAGTTCCGAGATTTCGACCGATACGGTGCCGACCAGAATCGGCTGTCCCGTCGCGTGCACCCGCTTGATCTCCTCGACGATTGCGCGATACTTCGCCGCCTGATTGACGTATACCTGATCGTTTCGATCCTCGCGCACGACCGGTTTATTCGTCGGAATCTCAATGACGTCCATATGGTAAATTTCCGAGAATTCATCCTGCTCGGTCAACGCCGTTCCCGTCATGCCCGCCAGCTTTTTGTACATGCGGAAATAGTTCTGGAAGGTGATCGTCGCGAGTGTCTTCGACTCGCTCTTCACCTCGACGCCCTCCTTCGCCTCAATCGCCTGATGCAGCCCGTCCGAATAGCGGCGTCC
>JAEXCD010000099.1 GCA_023393715.1 Bacillota bacterium | reverse complement strand
GCTCATCACCGGCCGTATAGGTGCGCAGGAGCGGCAAACCGGAAAGCGATACGGGCTCCAGCGGCAGCCCCAATGCATCGTAGTCGACGCAAATCGTATCCTTCAGACAGAGGTGTGTTGTCTCACCCTCGTGCTTTCGATGCGTAATCTCGGTTTTTAATTCGGTCTGATAGGGATTCAGGTAGATGCTTTGCATACGAGGCCTCCTTCAACGCCTAAAGTATCCAGATAAATTGTAACATATTCATCGAAATGAGCGTGAGAAACATGAGACGACGGACGGCAGAAAAAGAGATCATCGGTTTTTTATGCGGGCTGGCCGGCATGGGATTTTGGCAGATGCATCAGGGCTTTCTTGATCGATGGCGCGGTTTCGCACTTATCTGCTTCGGCGCTGCGGGCTTCATCTATTCCTGCAAAAGGCTCGCTTGGCCGCATGCGCATACGAAACGGCATATCCGTGCCGGGCATGCGCGCATTTTCGGGGCGCTTTTCCTCGGCGCGTTTTTGTTCTGGGGGCTTGCACCGACAGGGGATGCGGCGGATTCGGGATGGCTGGTGCGCCGATGGACGGTGGAGCGGCGCCATCCGTGGCGCGGAGGAGAGGGTTTTCAGATCGCCGTCGAGGGCTCGGGGCGGCTTCGGCGGGATCGTTACCTGATTCGCGCCGATTCGCTCCCTTCGGATGCCGGGATCGGGGATTGTTATGAGGGCGAGATACAGCGTCGGCCCTTTCGCCGCGCTTCACTGCGCGGCGAATACGATGAGGCGCGCGTTTGGTTTGCGCGCGGGCTTGCCGGCTGGTGCACGACGCGAAACGTCCGGCGCGTCGATCGCGCCCATCGGCTGATCTGGTGGGTCGATCGCATCCGGATCGGGATGGAGGAATGCCTGAATCGCTTTCCGGATCGGTGGAGCTCCTTTTTGAAACGACTTTTTTTAGCGGAGCCGGGTGGGACCGATCCGGTGGTCTCCGGGATGAAGGAGCTGGGATTCGCTCATTTGCTGGCCGTCAGCGGTCTGCATGTACAGGTGCTGTTTTCCTGGGGAATGTGGCTGCTCTCGTGGACGAGCTGCTCGAGGACGGCGATTGCACGCATCCTGCTCGTGCTTTTTTTCTTTTATGCGGCCATACTGGGCTTTCCGGCGTCGATTGTGCGCGCCGTGTTTGTCTTAGGCCTGCGGGAACGCGCCCTTCGGCGGCGGCGTGCGGAGCGCGCGATCTGGCGTCAGCTCGGGGCGCTCTGTCTGATTTTACTGTGGCGCCCCTATGCTCTTTTCGATACGGGTCTGCAGCTGTCCTTTCTCTGTGCGTTGGGGATGGAATGCGCGCAGGAGCATCCCGGAGCCCGCCGGAAGAGGAGGGCTTTTTTTGAGGCGCTTCGCCGTTCGTTGTGGATTTCGCTTTGGACATTTCCCGTATTGCTGCAAAGCTTTGGCCGCATTTCGCTTTCGGGGCTGCTCCTCGGTTGGGTGGCGATACCGCTTTTTGAACGGTTCTTTGCGGGATCGCTTCTCGCCGTTCTTTTTCAGTGGATTCCGGGCGTCCGGTGGCTTACGCTCTGCCTCTTTGGCGGTGTGTACGAGTGCTATTATTTGCTGCTCCGGGGGATGAATCTGTTTTCCTTCCTGACGCTCCGCCTTGTGGGCGGTCTGTCCGGGCCGGCCATGGCGGGCTGGTACCTCTTTTTGGCAGGCCTTGTCTTTGCAAAGAAAAGCGGTGTAAGCGGTCTCGTTTTCATAAAGAGAAGCGGGGCGCTGCCTGCGCCGCAAACCTCCTTCGAAAAGCGGCGGCGAAGGGCGGTCACGTCCTGTCTCGTGCTCTGGGGAATGGAGGTGCTTGCCCTTATCGCGGTGAACGCCGTATCCGCGCGCGGCGTGACGTTGACGATGCTCGATATCGGACAGGGGGACTGTCTGCTTCTGGAAACGCCGCAGGGACGGTGGCTGTTCGACACGGGCGGCGTTCGCAGCGCGCGAACGGGAGAAAATATTCAGGGAGAAGCATTGGCAAACGAGCTTCGGAGAAGAGGCGTTTCTCATTTGCAGGGAGTCTTTTTATCTCATCGGGATTATGATCATATGGGCAATCTGGAGGAGCTGGCCGGCCGCATTGAGATCGACCGCGTGTACTGCTCGCCCGACCGCTATGGCGCAGTACCGCTTTCGCTTTTGCCGGGTGCTGTTCGTGGGAAGAGCGAGGCGGTTACGGCCGGACGGCAGGCGTTTCTCCGGAATGAATCCATGCGCCTGTTCGTGCTTCGCGCAGGAATGTTTGATGCGGCGGACGCCAATAATGCGTCCATGATTCTTCTGCTGGATATCGGGATAACAGTGCTGCTGACGGGCGATCTCGAATCAGACGACCGTCTGCTGGTGGGCGATGACCGTATTCGGCAGGTCGACGTGCTCAAGGTGGCGCACCACGGCGCCAATAACGGCAGCTCCGCCGCGTTTTTGAATTGGAGTGCGCCCCGCGTGGCGTTGATCAGCTGCGGGGCGGGAAATGCGTACGGACATCCGCACGCCGAGCTTCGAAAACGCCTGAGCCTGCGTCATATTCCATATTATCGAACCGATCGGGCAGGGGATATCGTGATTTGTCCGTCTGAAAAAGGATTTGCGGTACGAAAAAAACGAGATGAAGAACCGTTCGCCTATCTCTGGTTTCTTCATCTCGCAGCGATGATTGTTTTTTTTCACAGGCGGACGCGCGCCGAGGAGCCTGCGTCCGTCAGTCGGCGGCATTGAAATCGAGCGGACGGCGCTGTGCGCCGATGGAGAGCACCAGGCCGACCGAGATCAGGTTGATCAGCTGAAAGGTGCCGCCCGAGCTCATGAAGGGCAGCGGAATGCCGGTCACCGGCATCAGACCGATTGTCATGCCGATGTTCTCAAATATGTGAACGAAGATCATGGCGGCAATGCCGATGGAAACGGTAGCGCCGAATACATCCTTCGCCCGTTTGGCAATCGAGAGCATGCGAAACAGCATCAGGGTGTAGGTACAAATCAGCACAACGCCGCCTATGAAGCCGAATTCTTCCGCCAGCACGGCGAAAATGTAGTCGGTTTGCTGCTCCGGGATAAATCCGTACATGGTCTGAGGACCCTGCATATATCCGCGGCCGAGCAGCTGCCCCGAGCCGATCGCGATGGTGCCCTGAGTGCTCTGGTAGGTCGAGCCGAGCGGATCGCGTGAGGGATCGAGAAAGTTAAGAATTCGGTTTTTCTGATAGGTGTCCAGACGCGAGTAGATGATGGGCAGGGAGAGCCCGACGATGCCGATCGCGCCGCCGATGTAGCCCCAGTGGAGCCCGGCATAGAACAGCATGAGGGCAAAGAAAAATGCGAAGACCATCATGGTGCCAAAGTCCGGCTGACGGGCAATGAGCGCGAGCGGAATGAGCATGACGCCGCCGATCTTGAGCAGCGTGACGGGACGGTTCAGCTCGTTCGAATAGCGATCCAGCAATGCGCCTATGGCCAGAATCATGCCGATTTTGCTGAACTCCGAAGGCTGAAAGGTCAGCGGGCCAAGCTTCATCCAGGAGCGTGCGCCCCACGAATCTTCACCGAAGCCGATGACGAGCGTCAGCACGAGCAAGCCGATACAGACCAGGTAGATGGGCAGCGCAAGGCGCTTCAGAAAATCGGTGTCGACGATCAGCAGAAAGAGA
Source organism: Bacillota bacterium (assembly GCA_023393715.1). Classification (GTDB taxonomy): domain Bacteria; phylum Bacillota; class Clostridia; order Tissierellales; family Peptoniphilaceae; genus JAEXCD01. Next base: position 5,574 of record JAEXCD010000099.1, on the reverse strand, counting down.
ATTGCGGCAAAGCCGATTACCGTGGCCATGAGCTGGGATTTGAAATAGGATGAGCCATATTGCGGGCTGGCGGTTGCCGATCGAAGGACAAACAGCCCGAAGACGCAAAGCGCCAGGGTAGACAGAAAAAGCAACCAGTCGAATTGCTTGAAAACTTTTTTGTTTCGGTTAAACATGACGGCCTCACATTTTGGATTCAGCGATCTTTCGACGCCGCGCCATTGGGACGAGGTACGAAAGGAATTTTCACGTAATTAAGACGATCTCATTATAATCGAAATGGCGCGAGAAATACAGGATGTTCGACCGCTGTGCAAACGGGCAGCCCGCTTGACATTCGAAGGGGGGATGCTACGATAAGACGAGGAAAGCGCACTTCGTGTTTTCCGACAGGGATGAGAAGAGAACGAGGCAGAAGAACATGAGCGCAATTCTTTCTAAAAAAGAAGCACAACAGGTATTGGAAAAACTGATGGTCCTTTTTCCGGATGCGCATTGCGAGCTGGAGCACCGAAATCCTTATGAGCTTTTGATTGCAACGATATTGTCGGCTCAGTGCACCGATGTGCGCGTCAATCAGACGACGAAGACCTTATTTCCCAAATATCCGACGCCGCAGCACCTGGCGAAAGCGGATCCGGCGGAGCTGGAGCAGGATATTCATGAGGTCGGTTTATTTCGCACCAAGGCCAAAAACATTCGCCATACGGCGCAAATCCTGGTATCCGAATACGGAGGTGTCGTTCCGAACGACAGGGAAAAGCTGATGTCGCTGCCCGGGGTGGGACGCAAGACGGCCAATGTCGTACTCTCCAACGCGTTCGGCGTTCCGGCGATTGCGGTCGATACGCACGTGTTTCGCGTATCAAACCGAATCGGATTATCCAGGAGCACGACGCCGGAGCAGTGCGAACAGGATTTGCAGGCTCTGTTACCCAAAGACCGCTGGTCTCTGGCACACCACCTGCTTATTTTTCAGGGACGGCGCATGTGTAAGGCAAAGTCGCCGGATTGCGCGGCCTGTCCCCTGAAGGAGCATTGTCTTTTTTATCGAGGCGCAGGCTCGGGGAAAAGAGGCGCAGCGAAGGACGGGGGCAACCGCGCTAAGTAAAAGCAGGGAGAAAGCCGGGAGCTCCTTCTTCCACCCAGTGGGGGCATGTGCTAAAATGGGGAAATGGAGGCGCGTATGAGAAAAATAATCATCATTGGAGCGGGGGCTTCGGGGGTATCGCTGGCTGTTCAAATGGCCGAAATGTCCGATGTGTCCATTACCCTGCTCGAATCCTCCGATAAACCGCTGCGAAAATTGCTGGCAACGGGGAATGGGCGCTGTAACTTCACAAATGCACAGATGTCGGCGTCCTGCTACACGGGCGAAGGGCGAGCGTTCGTCCGGGAGATAGTGACCGCGTACGGCACAAAGGAAGCAAAAAGGCAATTTCTCGATTTGGCGGTTCCGTCGAGGACGATGGAAAGCGGCATGGTTTATCCGTATTCCATGAGTGCGAAAAGCGTCTGTGATGCTTTGCTGCACGCGTTAACGCATCAGGAGAACGCGCGTCTGTACTGTACAGAACGCGTCGTTCAAATCGAAAAATCGGCTCGCGGTGCGTTTTCGGTTCGTTCCGATTCCGGAAGGGCATGGACGGCAGAGGCCGTCGTGCTCGCGACGGGCGGGGCCTACGGCGTTGGGAAAAAGGAAGTTTCAAACGGGTATCGCCTGGTCAAAGAGCTGGGGCATACCACGACGCGGCTGCACCCGGGAATTGTGGCGCTGACTGTCACCGAAGCCGGATGGTGTAAGCGCGTCACCGGGGTGAAGCAGCATGTTCGATTGGACATTACAAGTCGGGCAAAGCAATCGAGCGCGCCGGCTGAGCGGCTGTTCTCCTATGAGGGGGATCTGTTGTTCACCGACTACGGAATTTCCGGCATCGCCGTTTTGAAGGCCTCAAACCAGTGCCTCGATCTCGTGGCACGCGGAGAAGAATGCGTCGTACATGTGGACTTTTTCCCCGAATGGAAGGTCCCGGAACTCAATGCGTATCTGAACGTACTGATCACCAAGCGAGGGGACTGGACGTTGGCGCAGCTGTTATCCGGCATGCTGCAACATGCTTTAGCACAGGCGCTTCCGGAACGCGTTGCTCTTCCAGGAGCCCGGAAAACGGCGCTTCTTTCTTCGCAGGAGCTTATGCGCCTGACCGAAGGGTTGAAAGGCCTGCCTTTGACGGTGACGGGTGCGCGAAAAAAGGATCGCGGACAGATCACGTGCGGGGGGCTTTCGCTGGAATATGTCAATGCCGGGACCTTGGAATCCACCTTGTGTCCGGGGCTTTTTTTTGCCGGAGAAGTACTGGATGTACAGGGGATTTGCGGCGGCTATAATTTGCATTGGGCGTGGGCCAGTGCAGATCGGATTGCTCAAACACTCACGAATCGATTTCGTACTCAATAGGGGGGAGCAATGCTTCGAATTCAACGGAAACTACATGAAATGACGCAACGCGGGGAGAAGATTCGAATCGGGTTGATCGGCTGCGGGAAAATGGGGCGCGGACTCGTATCTCAGCTGCAGCGCATCGATGGCATCCGTCCTTCGGTCATCGTCGATCACACGCCGGAAAAGGCACGGCAGACGCTGTTGACCCTGGGCGTTTTTCCAAGTCAGATTCTCATGACGGAAAATGTGGAAGAGGCGTTATCCTTTCTGAAAACCGACGGTTTTGTCGTCACGTCGAATGAGGCGTTGTGCTATCTGCCGGGGCAGATCGATGCCGTCGTAGAGGCGACGGGAATCCCGGAGACGGGCGCGCGCATCGCGGTCGAGGCGATTGCGCATAAAAAACACATCATCATGCTCAACGTCGAATGCGATTCGGCGGTGGGACCGATGCTGCTGAAGATGGCAAAGGAGGCCGGTGTCGTTTATACCGGGACAAAGGGAGACGAACCGGGCGCGATTGTCGAACTCGTCGATTTCGCCCTGGGTGCGGGATTCGAGGTCGTCGCGGTCGGAAAGGGCAAAAACAATAAGTTATGTCATTCCGCGACGCTTGAGGAGCTGGCCGAGGAGGCCGGGGCGCGCGGATTATCGGCGCATATGCTCTGCTCCTTCGTCGACGGCTCCAATACGATGACCGAACTGACCTCGGCGGCCAATGCGCTCGGCTTTATTCCGGATGTACCGGGCTGTCACGGACTGACGACCACGCCGGCAGAGATCGCCGATTTGCTCAAAAGGAAGGAGCAGGGCGGCATTCTTGAGAAGTATGGGATCGTCGAATACGCCTTCGGCATGGCGCCGGGCGTTTTCGCCATCGTGACGAGCGAGGTGCCCGAAGTCATAGAGCTGATGGAGTATCTCGGCTTGGGGAAAGGGCCGAACTATACGCTCTACCGTCCGTACCACCTCACCAGCCTCGAGACGCCGATTTCCATTTTTGATGCAGTGATCGAGCACGAGCCCTCGATTGCACCGGTATACGGACAGATTTCGGAGGCCGTTGCGGTAGCCAAGAGGGATTGCTTCGCAAACGAAGCGGCAAACGGCATAGGCTCGAACGAGGTGTACGGGTGGATCGTATCGCACGAGCTTTTACAGGAAAAGCGTCTTGTCCCGATCGCGCTGCTCAGCTCAAAGACAAAGTTCCGCCGGGACGTGAAAAAGGGACAGTGGATTACAGAAGAGGATATCGAATTGGATGAGACAGCCGTCATTACCAAGCTGCGTCGGGAACAGGACCGGTTGGGGCTGTAGTTATAGGAGGAAGGAATGGCTTTTCAGGATTTTTCAAAAGAGGGAGTTCGAACCAGCGAGCTTCGCATCGCCGATTATTGGGAGACCATTGACCTGCTGAGCCGCTCGGTTTCCGAGCGCGAGGGCGCGCCGAATTATGTGTTTTTTGACGGCCCGCCGACGGCAAATGGCAACCCCGGTATTCACCACGTGATCTCGCGTACGCTGAAGGATTTGACGTGCCGCTATAAAACGATGAAGGGATTTCAGGTCAAGCGAAAAGCGGGCTGGGATACGCACGGACTTCCTGTTGAAATCGAGGTGGAGAAGCAGCTCGGACTCCATGACAAAAAGGGCATCGAGGAGTACGGCGTAAAGCCGTTCAATGAAAAATGCCGCGCTTCGGTATTCCGGTATCGGGATCAATGGATGGAGATGTCGCGCCGCATGGCGTTTTTGGCGGATATGGAACATCCCTACATCACGCTGGATAACGACTACATAGAGACGGAGTGGCATCTGCTCGACAATTTCTACAAGCAGGGACTGCTCTACAAGGGCGCAAAGATTTTGCCGTACTGTCCGCGCTGCGGCACCGGGCTGGCCTCACACGAGGTCGCGCAGGGTTATCAGGAGGACGAGGTGGTGACGGTTGTCGCCAAGTTCCGCCTCAAGGGAAAAGAAAATGAATATTTTCTCGCCTGGACGACCACGCCGTGGACGCTCCCGTCGAATGTCGCGCTGACCGTTCATCCGGAGGTCGAATACATCCGTGTTCGCCAGGGGGAGGAAGTTTACTATTTAGCACAGGCGTTGGCCGATCACGTGCTGAAGGGCGAATACGAGGTTTTATCGAACTGCCTTGGACGCGAGATGGAATATATGGAATACGAGCAGCTCCTGCCGTTTATTGCTGTTCCGGGAAAGGCGTTTTTTGTAACGTGCGCCGATTACGTCACGACGGCGGATGGCACGGGCATCGTTCATACCGCGCCGGCCTTTGGTGAGGATGACTATAACACGGGACGCCGATACGACCTGCCGTTGGTTTGCCCGGTCGGCGAGGATGGAACATTTACCGACGGTCCGTATGCCGGCACGTTTGTCATGGACGCGGATCCGCAAATTCTCCAATACCTGCGCGAGAATGGCAAGATGTACTCAAAGCAGAAGATCAGGCACAATTATCCGCATTGCTGGCGCTGCCACACGCCATTGATCTATTATTCCAAGCCGTCCTGGTATATCGAAGTAACGAAGGTGAAGGACCGGCTGGTAGAAAACAACAAACAGGTTCACTGGTTCCCGGAATTTGTCGGCGAAAAGCGCTTCGGCAACTGGCTGGAAAATCTGAATGATTGGGCGATTTCGCGTTCGCGGTACTGGGGCACGCCGCTCAACATCTGGCGCTGTGACGATTGCGGGGCAACGACCTCCATTGGATCGCGCAGGGAATTGGCCGAAAAAGCGATAGAGGATATCGACGAAACGATCGAGCTGCACCGCCCCTATGTCGACGACGTACACCTGCGCTGTCCGACGTGCGGCGGCGTGATGACCCGTGAGCCAGACGTCATCGATGTGTGGTTTGATTCCGGCGCGATGCCGTTTGCACAGTGGCATTACCCGTTTGAGCACAAGGAGGATTTTGACCGACTGTTCCCGGCGAACTTTATCTGTGAGGGCATCGATCAGACGCGCGGCTGGTTTTATTCGCTGATGGCGATTTCGACCTAGATTTTCAACCGTTCTCCTTATGAAAATGTCATTGTGCTCGGCCATGTGCAGGATGAGAACGGGCAGAAAATGAGTAAATCCAAGGGCAATGCAGTCGA
>JAEXCD010000036.1 GCA_023393715.1 Bacillota bacterium | reverse complement strand
TTACAGACCTATGACGGCGGCGACTACGTCGGAAACCTGACCCTGATCGAAAAGCTGGTCGATGAATCTCTGCCGACCTCGGAATGGATGGCGGAAAACGGCGTCGTATGGAAAGATGCCATCACCACGGTTCCGGGCGGTCTGTGGCCTCGTGCACACCTGCCGCAGAATGCCGCGGGTGCGGATTACATTGCCGCCGGTAAGGCAACCGCCGAAAAGCTCGGCGTCGAAATCCTGTACAATGCTCCTGCAAAAGAGCTCATCCTTGAAAACGGCGCCGTATGCGGCGTAAAAGGCACCCTCGACGGCGCGCCGCTGACCATCAAGGCGAAGAGCGTCGTTCTGGCAACGGGCGGATTTGCCGGAAACAAGGAAATGCGTCAGCAGTATGTGCCGGCGCTCAACGACAAGCTGCCGACGACGAACGCTCCCTCCATTCAGGGTGACGGTATCGTCCTCGGTCTGTCCGCCGGTGCAAACCTCGTCGGTATGGAATACATTCAGTCCCTCCCGCTCGGAAACGCCAAGACCGGCGCACTGAACGGATGGATGGGCGGTGCCGGCGTCGAGTATTATTACCAGATCAACCAGGAAGGCAAGCGCTTCATGGCAGAGGATGGCCGCCGCGACGTCATGACCGCGGCGCTGATCGCGCAGACCGATTCCATGAGCTATGTCATCACCTCGGCGGATAACACGCTGGACTACAAGGAAGACGGCATCAATATCTGGGGCGACAACGTAGAAGAGCTGGTCAAAAACGGCGAAATCTTCAAGGCAGATACCATTGAAGATCTGGCGGCGCAAATCGGCGTCGATCCCGCCGTCCTCAAAGAGACGCACGACAACTTCAACAGCTACGTTGAAGCGGGGAATGACCCCGAATTTGGCCGCACGCTCTTCGGCAAGCCGCTGACGACGCCGCCGTTCTTTGCCTCCAAGCGCGTTCCGACCGTACACCACACCATGGGCGGATTGGAAATCAACAAGTCCTGTGAGGTATTGAATCTCGAGGGCGCGGTCATCCCGGGTCTCTTCGCCGCGGGCGAAGTCACCGGCGGAATTCATGGCGCAAACCGTCTCGGCGGAAACGCGCTGGTCGATATCCACGTCTTTGGCCGAACAGCCGGACAGACCGCTTCAAACTTTGCGTTGGGCAAATAAGACCACGCCGAAAAGCGAATAATCGCACATTAACCAATAAGGGGCTGTGTCCGAATGAGATCATCATTCGGCACAGCCCCTTTGCCATCCCCGCAGCATTGATTTTCCGTACTCTTTGCCAACAAAACGCGGGCTGTTTTCACATCCGCATGATATCCCCCGCCGCCAAAGCGCCTGTTACAGCCAAAAATACGAGAGTATGCCAAGACCGAGCACATCCGCTGTCGCGTGCGCGATAAAAAAGGGCAGCAGGTTCTTCTCCTTTGACCGGCGGTAAAGCAGGTAGAGGAAGCCGCCGAACAGCACTCCGATTCCCACCGCGGAAAGCAGCCCCTGATATGTGTGGAAGCTGACCCGGATCAAAAGGGAGAGCGGGACGACCCACTTCAGGTGCTCCTTCTTTACCGAAAGACAGATACCGAGGAAATACAGCTCTTCATACACACCGTTGAGCATGGCATAAATGACGGTGGAGACCGTTTCATTGCCGAAGAAGGCGCCGAACGGCCCCGGAAACGGGAGCGATGCCGCCAGCGGAGCGGCGAGCATGTAGTAGAGGTCATTGAGAAGCGCCGCCGCAAGGAAAATCAGACCGCCGTAAACGAGCGCTTTCCAATGAAAACGAATTGGCCACCTCTTGAAATCAAAGCGGCGCAGCCACAGATACAGCAATGCGAGCAGCAAAAAGCCCGCCTGTTTGGCAAACGCCCCGTAGTTATCCGCCACGGAAAACACAAGATTACTGCCAATGGTGGTCGCCCCCTGCAAAAGAGAAAGATACAGCACGGTAGAGGTATAAATTCCCTCTCCCAGCAGGATCACCGTAAGAATGAGAAGATCGTACCATGTAAGGTACCTGTTTTTCCTTTGCTTGTGTATCATTGGCAGCGCCATCCTCCTGACTTGTTCCTTGCAGCCGCCTTCCCTATTTAGGCTGCTTCGCTTCATTCAATCGCTCCAGCATCCACGGAATCAGCTTCTGTACGTCGCAGATATAACCCACGTGCGCGACAGAGAAGATCGGCGCATGAGGATCCGTATTGACCGCAATAATTTTCTGCGACTGTCGCATCCCGGAAAGGTGCTGAATCGCACCGTGAATTCCAAAAGCGACATAGAGCTCCGGCTGTACGGTCGTTCCGGATTGTCCCACCTGGTATTGCTCTCCGATCCAGCCCATCTCCACCGCGCTGCGCGATGCGGCAATCCCGACACCTAAACGCCTTGCCACCTCTTCGAGCATCCGAAACATCTCCTTGCTGCCCACACCCTTTCCGCCCGCTAAAAGAATGCGCGCCTGCTTCAGCCCTGCGACAGGCTTTGCTTCCTTACTGATCGGCCAGATCGCCGGCTCCTTCTGCCGCACTTCATTCAACAGACGGGAAAAGAGCGGCTCCTCCCGGTCTGCAGGCACCTCGTCCTGACGCCTCACCGCCCCCTCAATGACGAGCGCCGCATCCGAAAACGTACACAGTCCGACGATGGGCTGCGCAGTGATGTAGCTCTTCGAGGGCGTGGCTGCCTGAATGCCACAGTACCACGTCGTCTGCCCGGGCCGGCAGGACACGCGGACGATCGATTCGACCAAATCGAGGTCTCTTCGCACCGCGACCCGCGCGGCGACCTCTGCGCTGCTCTCCCCCTCGGCAAAGACGATCGACGCACCCGGTGGACACTGCGCATCGATCGCTCGCGCGACCTCCGCCGCAGGTACCCCTCCGTTGTTCGGCAGCCGGAGAAGGGATGTATGCAGCGCCGCGATCCGGTCTGCGTCCACTAATAGCTGCGCCGCAGCCGGTTCCGCACAGACGGCGATACGCCCGAGTCGAATGCCCGCGCGCCGCGCGTCGTCGTTTTCCTTTTCCCAAAGCGAAAAGAGCGCCTTCACCCGCTCCGGTGTTTGTACAAAAACGACCCGAACCAGCAGCTGATCGGCCGCTTGCCCGGCAACCTGATCCTGTGCGTTCATGACAGACCTCCCATCTGCTTCAGCCGGGCAAAAAACAATTCCCTCGCTTCCTCCTCCGACGTACCCCCGATCCACAGCACGTCAGAAGCTGCCTCAGCGAGGGCGCAGTACGTCCCCGACGGAGCGCCCGCCCGCGGCGAAATCACGCGTTCTTCCACCCCGCCGGAGGAATCGGACAGGCTCTCTAACAACGCGCCGATGTGCGGCATTCGAAGATCCGGGGCGCGTTCCGAAATACCGGCCATCAGCGGCAGCCTCGCCCCGATTTTTTCTTCCGCCACGGCGCTGCTCCGCGTTGCGACGACGGATACGCCCTCTCCGGCGGCCTCCGTCTCATCCCACTCCACTGCTTCCACCGAGCGGAGGAAGGGAAGGCGCCACTGCTCCGCCAGCATCGGCGCGACCAGGCCGCTTCCTCCATCCGCGCTCCGCTCTCCGGCAAGCAGCAGATCAAAGGGCGCCACGGAGCTCAGTCCCTCATTCAGCGCGTCAAAGCAGGCTCTTCGCGTATCCGCACCGCCCGCTTGAAGCAGCACAATCCGCGAAGCGCCCATTCCCAGATACCGACGGAGCAGGGCGGCTGAGCTCTTTTCCGTTCGACTCAGGATCAGAATCTCCGCCTCCTCTCCGCGCATCCGTTTCCACTGCTCCTTCAGACGAAGCGCCGCCTCAAATGCCTTTTCATCCGCAGGATTGATACGCCCGGCTGCAGAGGAAAACAGGGAATGCGATTCTCCCTGCTTCGCCTCAGACAGGATCTTCATCAATAAGACAATTCTCATGATTTTTCCTTTCCCCGATTGCCTGCGGCGCCCCGCTCTGTACACGGACGTTCTCCTGTGCAGGAGCAGCCCGACCGATCGGCGAACGTGTCCGGCATGGGTAAACGGAGGCCCTCTCGCGCAGGAACGGTTCAAACGAATCCGTCGAACCCCGAGCCTTCAGCAATCGCTACTTTTTGCGGCGGAATAGCGAGTTGGCGATAACAAGCCTTTGAATTTCATTGGTGCCCTCGTAGATCTGGGTAATCTTGGCATCCCGCATCATCCGCTCCACGTGATATTCCTTCATATAACCATTCCCCCCCAGGAACTGAACCGCTTCCGTACTCACCTCCATCGCCAGATCCGTGCACATCAGCTTGGCCATTGATGCCGCAACAGAATAGGGCTCGCCGACATCGTGCAGCCACGCCGCGCGGAACAGCAGAAGTCTGGCTTGCTCTATTTTCGCGGCAAGCGTCGCCATTCGAAACGCCATGTACTGGTTCTTATACAATTCCTGCCCGAATTGCCTGCGCTCCTCCATATATTTTTTTGCCGCATCAAACGCGCCGATTGCAATACCCAGGCCCTGCGCCGCGACGCCGATTCGCCCGCAATCCAGAGACGCCATTGCGTAGTTAAATCCCTTTCCTTCCTGCCCCAGCAAATGATCCTTCGGCACCCTGACATTGTCAAAATACACCTCGCTCACCTGAGCCTCGTTGAGCCCCATTTTATTTTCAATCTTCCCGATACGCACACCCTCCCACTGCATATCGACGATGAACGCACTCAGACCCTTCGTTTTCAATTCCGGGTTTGTGCTGGCGATCACAAAATAATACCGGGCGACCGGTCCGTTTGTCGTAAAGCACTTCATGCCGTTCAGCAGATAATAATCGCCCTGCTTCTCGGCAATAGTCTTAATGTTCGAGGCATCCGAGCCCGCATCCGGTTCGGTTAATCCGAATGCGCCGATGCATTCTCCGGAAAGCAACGCCGGCATAAAGCGCTTCTTCTGCTCCTCACTGCCGTAATGATAGATCCCGCCGACCGCCACGGAGGTCGAGATCGAATAGCTGATCGCCACCGAGGCATCTACCTTCGCCAGCTCCATCAATGCCAAGGCATATTCCATATAACCTGCGCCGCTGCCGCCATATTCCTTAGGATACGGAAGCCCTAACAGGCCAAGCTCGCCCATGCGTTTCCATACCTCCATCGAATATACCTGGGCCTGATCGCGCTCCAGCACCTTCGGCAAAAGCTCCTTTTCGGCAAACTCACGCGCGGTGCGGACAACCTCCTGCTGCAATTCACTCAATCTAAAATCCATGCAATACTCCTTTCCGGTATTTTACCCTGCTGCTTCCTTGCGCTCATTCGCATCAAGGAACGATTCCTTCCAGAACAGACTACCACGATAAAAGGCGTATTTCACGGGATAATATATTACTTAATTAGGCCATTTCATAACTTGACTATTCTTAACAAAATAATCACGTTTCCTCTTTTTGTTTGTTTTTCATGGTTTGTTTTCTACACATTTTTTCATCCTTCCCTGAAATTTTCTCCGATTTTTTCGAATGACAAACTTCTTTAATATATAAATATAATCGTTTCACCTTCACCGAAACATAATTTTAATTTATGAAATTATAAAATTATTTCATGTAATTCGCATCCCGCCATTGAAAGCCTCTCCCGCAGTCTTCCCGAAGGAAGCCGCTTTTTTGGGGTATAGTTCCACTATCCCGTTTGTGAGGAAAGGAGTGACTATGTATCCATTATCTGTTCCGGCGATTCGTCTATCCTCCGGCCTGACGATCCCGCAAATCGGCCTGGGAACCTACAAAAGCATCGATGCCGCTGAAAGCATTGCGTATGCCCTGAAGCACGGCTACCGGCTCATTGATACCGCCTGGCTTTATGAAAACGAAGCGGATGTCGGCCGGGCAATGCGCGAGAGCCGCGTGCCGCGAAATCAAATCACCGTCGCCACCAAGGTCTGGCCAAATTATTTTGGTTCCGATCTCACGAGACGCTCCGTCGATCGCTCCCTCAGGGATCTCGGCGTCGATACCATCGACCTCCTGTTCCTCCACTGGCCCGGAGAACACAGCCGGGAGGCGTGGAAAGCGCTCGAACGCTGCGTCGAAGAGGGACTGGCCAAAGCGATCGCGGTCAGCAATTTCACCGTCGAGCAGCTCCGGGAGCTGTCCACCTATGCAAATATCGCGCCGGTCATCGATCAAATCGAACTTCATCCCTACTTTCAGCAGCGGGCGTTGTGCACCTACCTGCGCGAACAAAACATCGCTGTTCAAGCCTACACGCCGATCGGCCGAGGGCAGAACGGGCTTTTCGACGAGCCCGTCATTCAGGCGCTCTGCGGCAAATATCAAAAGACGCCCGCACAAATCGTCCTTCGTTGGCACGTACAGCACGGAATTATCGCCTTGCCAAAAAGCGTTCGTAAAAAGCGGCTCGTCGAAAACATCGATCTTTTTGATTTTTGCCTGACCGAAGACGAGCTCGGTCAGCTCGACGCCCTCGACCGTCCCGACGGGCGAATGGGGCACGATTCCAACGATGCTTCGTGGCTCCGCATGCTGGCTGCGCGTCCTCTGTAATGCACAACCCCGGTGCAGTTCGTAAAAGGACTGCGCCGGGGTTTCGAACGTCCGCTCATTTTCATGAAAAGCTCTTGGTTCTCTTCCTGAACTCTGAAAAATACTTGGACAGCAGCCGCTTCCGCAGAAGGGAATTGTCAAACGGATATTCCAGCGTGCCCCCCTTGACCGCCTTTCTGTCCAGCCGCGCCAGTGTTTCCGGGTCTGTAACGCTGAGAACATCCCTGATTAAAGCATAGTCGGTCACATACCACAGAAATTCCCGATCGCTCGCAAGGTACTCCACCCGATCGAGAATATAGTCGTTTACGATGGCCTTTGCAAAGTTCGCCCCGGAAAGCGTACTGAAATAGCTGCTTCTGCCTTGTCTCAGATTGATTTCGAAACACATGAACCTTCCGGTTCTCGCATCTTTTTTTAAATCAAAATTAGCCAGCCCTCTGTATCCGATTTCCGTCAGAAAATGATCCACCCGATCAAATAAGGCCCGTACCTCATCATCCACCTTTACATCCTCGATCGCGAAATAATTCCCCCTGAGATCGGGATTGGGATCGTCTACGACGATTCTGCCCATGGAATGCAGGGTTACATTCCCCTTCCTGTCCACGTAGGTATTCAATACATATTCGTCGTGAATATCGCCGTGCACAAACTCCTGGATAAACATGGGATATTCGTACCCCGCATCATACACCCTTTTAAGCACCGCGTTCAGCTCATCCATATCCTTCACGATATAGGCCTTTTCCTTGCCCGGAAAGCTCATTTCAAAATAATAGGTACTTTGGGTTGGCTTCACCACTACGGGAAAATCATAAGGGATTTCCGTCATCTGCGTATATTTCGTATCCGACAGGATGTATCTGGGGTAGTCGATGCCATACTTTTCAAATAACATATAGGCATTTTCCTTTTCCCCTAAAAGCAGCCCCTGCTTTCCATCCGTGTAAGGAATGATATATGCCTCTTTCAGCGCATCGTAGGTTCTGAATATTTTATTTACATAATTTTCACCGGCCGACAAAAGGATCAGCGTCTTATCTCTGTTTTTTTGCGCAAATTCCAGCATATATTTGACAAAAAGCTCGTCGTCATCAAAATTCGGGACGATATTCGGCTCGACGATTTTCGAATGCTTTACCTGCACCAAAATTCCCTTACCCGCCGTAGCGCTCGTAACTCCGTACGCTTCGTGAAAGCTTCGAGCTACATTGTAGGCATTGAAATCGCTGCCCAGAATCACCGGTAAAATTTGTTTCATATCCAGCTCCTATTTCACAAAATCAGCGTAAAGCGCTTCATCAAATACGATGTCAAACTGTCCCAGCAATGAAAAAACACCCTCTTCATTGCAGAAGACCTTTTTGAACAGATACAGCCCA
>JAEXCD010000033.1 GCA_023393715.1 Bacillota bacterium | reverse complement strand
AAGAAGATATGAGAAGGAGGGGCTATGAAACTGATCATTGATGCGCTTGGCGCTGACGAAGGAGCGGTAATGGTCGCGGAGGCCACGAAGCTGGCGATGGAGCGGCACGATTTTGATGCGGTGCTGGTCGGACCGAAAAATCAGATGGAGCCAATTCTCTCCTCTTACCTCAGCCGCATTGAGTGGATTGATACGAATGAGTACATTACAAATGACGAGCATCCGGTACTGGCGATTCGACGCAAGAAGCAGTCCAGTACGGTACTCGGCTTGCAGCGCCTCAACGAGCCGGACTGCGACGGATTTTTGACGGCAGGCAGTACGGGAGCCTTGCTCGCGGGCGGCTATTTTATTACAAAACGCATTGCCGGAATTGAGCGCGCCTGTTTGGCGGCGGTAATTCCCAATGCGGCAGGCGGAACCGTTTTGGTCGATACGGGAGCCAATATGGACACGACGCCTGAAATTCTGTTTCAATTCGGCACGATGGGGGCGGTATATATGTCCGAGGTACTCGGGCGGAGCAACCCGCGCGTCGGCCTGCTCAATGTCGGTGCAGAGCCGGGAAAGGGAGACAAGCGAACACAGCAGGCCTATGAATTGCTGAAGGACAGCGACCTGAATTTTGTAGGAAACATTGAGGCCCGGGGACTTCTTGACGGGAGCTGTGATGTGCTCGTTGCGGACGGCTTTTCGGGCAATGTGGCGTTAAAAACGCTGGAGGGCACGGCGAAGACGCTGTTTTCGGAAATCCGGAAGGGAATTTATTCCAGCACAAAGACAAAAATCGGCGGCGCGCTTTTGAAGGGCGTTTTTAAGGGCATCGCATCGACCTACGACTATAAGGCGTACGGCGGGGCGCCGCTTTTGGGAACGCGGAAGCCGCTTTATAAGGCACACGGGAATTCCGGCGCGCAGACCTTTGCTTTGGCGATTCCCGAGCTATTGCACTATGCATCGAGCCGCGTGGAAGAAAAAATTGCTTCTCGAGTGGAAGGAGATCGGAAAAATGGAACGGACGAAAATTGAAGAAAAGATTTGTCAGATCATTGAAGAACAGCTTGGCGTAGAAGGCATTGATGTTCATAAGGATTTACAGAAGGAGTATGACGTCGATTCGATCGGCGTGCTGGATTTTATTATGAGTGTGGAGGATGCATTTGAAATCCAGTTTGCGGAGACCGATTTGGAATCCATGAAGACGGTCGAACAGGTGATTGACCGCGTCGAAGCGCTTCTTTCATGAGCAGGACCGAAATAAATCAGGAGTCTCTCGCCGAGCTGGAACAAAGGCTCGGCTACTCTTTTCACGACCGCGCTTATTTGGAAAAGGCATTTGTACACACTTCCTACATTAACGAATGCCCGGATAAGACGCTGGAAAGCAATGAACGGCTGGAATTTTTAGGCGATGCGGTGTTGGAGCTCATCGTCAGCGATCTGTTATTCCGGCTTTTTCCGGGGGCGTCGGAAGGCACGCTGACGCGCCGCCGTTCTCAGATCGTCTGCGAGGCCTCGTTTTCCTATATCGGCGAACAGTTTGGCATCGGAGAACGCCTCCTGCTGGGCAAGGGAGAGGAAGCATCCGGAGGGCGCGCAAAGCCGTCCATCGTCGCGGATTGCTGGGAAGCAATCTGCGGAGCCATCTATCTCGATGGCGGCTACGATTTTCTCTACACTTTTTTTGAACAGAATCTGGAGCGAATCGTAGAACAGGAGCGGGAACGAAAGCGGATTTTTATCGACTATAAGAGCAAGCTGCAGGAATGGCTGCATCGGCAGTCGCGTTCGTTTTCCTACGAGGTCGTAGCAGAGGAAGGGGCGCCGCACGACAAGCGGTTTACGGTGGCGCTTCGCGTGGATCGCAAGGTCATCTGCACACAAACGGCGACGAATAAGAAGAAGGCAGAGCAGCGCGCGGCTCAGTTCGCGTGGGAGCAAATCGAGAAAACGGGACGCCTGTAGCACAGGAGCGTTCGATTGAGGAGTCTATATTGAAGCTGAAGTATTTGGAATTATACGGATTCAAATCCTTTGCGGAAAAGAAGCGATTGGAATTCCGCCACGACTTTGTTGGCGTCGTCGGACCCAACGGGTCTGGAAAATCAAATATTTCGGACGCCATTCGCTGGGTGTTGGGCGAGCAATCGGTGAAGGCCCTTCGCGGAGCAAAGATGGAGGATGTCATCTTTTCCGGGACACAGAAAAAGGCGCCGATGAATATGGCTCAGGTGACGATTGCCTTTGATAATGCGGATGGGACGATCGCCCTGCCCTACGAAGAAGTCGCCGTTACCCGAAAGGTATATCGATCCGGAGAGAGCGAGTATCTCATCAACCAGGCGCCGGTGCGCCGAAAGGATATACGGGAGCTCTTTTTGGATACGGGCATCGGAAAAGAGGGATATTCCATCATCGGCCAGGGGCGTATTGAGGACATTCTCAGCTCCAGAAGCGAGGATCGCCGCGAGATTTTTGAAGAAGCGGCCGGAATTTCAAAATTAAAATTTCAAAAGGCAGAATCGCAGAAGCGGCTCGAAAAAACGGAAGCGACGCTGGAAAAGGTGTCGGTGGAGCTCAACGCCAAAATTCAGCAAGAGGCGATTCTGAAGAAACAGGCGGATAACGCGAAGCGCGGCTATCAGCTTACGCAGGAGCTGGAGCAAAACGAGCTTTCCTTACTGAAAAAGCAGCTGCACAGCATTGACGATCGCGCGTTGGAGGCGAAAGCGGAGCAGCAGCGCATTCAGGAGGAGCTGGAAGAGGTGGTTTCGCAGTTGGAGGCGCTGAATACCGAGCTTGCTCCCGTTCAGGAACGCCTGCAAGGCTTTTCGGTACAGCAGGAGGAAATGGAGCGTCAGCGTCGAGGTGAGGAACACACGATTGCAGAGGCGAAGCGCATTTCCGCGGTGCGCGAGGAACAGCTCCGCTTCTATGATCAGGATCTTATCCGTCTGCAACGGGATATTGAGACGAGGCAGGAGCATCTCGAACAGCTGGCGGAGGAAACGGAACGCGTCGAAAGCCGTATCGGGGAGCTGGATCGCCAGCAAGCGGATCTGCGCGGACAGCTGTCCGGTCTGAGCGAGCAGAACAGCGATGCGGAGCAGCGGCTTCAGGAGGAGATCGACGCTGCGGAAAAGGAGCGAAGCGAGATCGAGGAGCGCCTGCATTACCTCGAATTTGAGGAAAAAGCGCAGACACAGCGCGCAGAGGATTTGCAGGAGCAGCGCAGACAGTGGGACGAAGATCGGGCAGCGCTGCGCGCAAAAAGAGCCGAATTGCAAGAGGGGCAAGGCGCGATGCAGGACGAGGTAGCGCAGCGCGCGAAGGCACTGACCCGTCTCGACGCCGACCGAACGGCGATCCAGCACAGGCTTCGCGAGAACGAGGAGTGGACGAGGCGAAGCGCTGAGCAGCGTGCCGCCCTGAGCAATGAACTTTCCGCGATGAAATCGCGATATCAGGTGCTGCAAACCCTGGTTGAAAACTACGAAGGATACTTTAAGCCGGTTCAGCAGTTTCTTAAGGTCGCCGATCGAGAGCCGGAGCTTCGCGCTCATTTCATAGGGGTGCTGGCAGACCTGATTCAGGTGAAAAGTCCTTATGAAACGGCCATTGACGTCTGTCTCGGAGCGGGACTTCAGAATATCGTCGTCGAGACGGAGCAGGACGCCAAGTTCTTAATCGAGGTGCTGAAAAAAAGGCGTCTGGGACGGATTACCTTTCTCCCGCTGGATCGAATCCGCGGGCCGAAGCCCGTTCCGAATGCCGCCAAGGAAGCCCTGTGCAATGCGGTCGACGCGGTGATTGCGGAACCGCGTTTTGCCCCTATTCTGAACCATTTCCTGGCGAGGACGACTCTCGTGCGTTCGATTGACGATGCCATTCGCCTGTCGCATCGGCGCGACAATACTGATCGCATTGTCTCCTTAGAGGGAGATGTCGTGAACACCTCCGGCTCCATGGTCGGCGGCAGCATGAGCCACCGGCAGGGGGGGAGCTTGCTGAACCGAAAAAAACAGCTTGAGGAGCTGAAGCGTGCATTGCCTCAAAAGCAGGAGGCGCTTGACGCTTTGGCACAGGAGGAGCAGCTCAGGAACGCCGAGCGCGAGGAGCTGCTGAAGCGCGGCGATGAACTGGCGTCGGCCTATCCGAAATGTCTCGATGAGCTCCAGCAAGCGAGAGAGCAGGAGGCGAGCCGCGGCGTTGAAGTGCAGCTGCTCGACGAAAAAATTGAGGAGCTTTCGCGCCGGCTGGACGAAAAGACCGGGCATGCCGAAATTGACTTTGCGGCACAAAAGAAGGAGTGGGGCGTTCGACATCAGTCGGTTCTCGATCGGCTTCGGGGGTTCTCCCAGTCGCTTAAGAAGGAGCAGGAGATTCGGGCGGCCCGCGGGAAAGAGGTCGTCGCACTCCAGGGGCGCAGCGATTTCAATGAGCGGGAGCTGCTTTTGGCCAAAAACAGGCTGGCAGACTGTGCGATGCGCCGCGAGGAGTGGCTGCGGCAAAACGACGAAGCGCAGCAGCAGATTCAGGCGCTTGAGATCAAAAAGGATGCCGGAAAGCGTGAAATTTCCTCGCTGGCCTGCGCGTTGGAACAGTCGACTCGAAGGCTGGAGGAGCTGGCACAGGGTGAGGACGCGTTGCTGAAAAAACGCCATTCCGTAGAGGAGACAGTGGCCAGGCAATCCTTGCAGCGCGAAGAATTGAGCGCAGTACGCATCGAGCTCGATAAACAGGATTATCAGCTGGGCGTTCGTATTGAGTCTTTGGCGGAGCAGCGCGCACAGTGTGTGGAAAATTATCGCGAGCAATACGATCTCAGCGTTGAAAACGTATGGGAGCGCCTCAAAGTGCTCGTTCCCGTTGAAACGACCAAACAGCGGGTCGCATCAATCAAGCAGGAGCTGAGCCGCATCGGTTTTTTCAACTTTGACAGCATCGAAGAATATGAGCAGATCGCGCAGGAGGTGGCCTTTTTACGTTTCCAGACGGAGGATCTCAATAAATCCAAAGCGGATATCATGACGCTGATCGAGGATCTCGATCGAACGATGTCGTCCATGTTTCGCGACAGCTTTCGCCGGATCAACGAAAAATACGATGAGATTTTCCGTATTCTTTTTCAAGGCGGGCACGGCGAGCTCGTGCTCGACAGCGGAGACGTGCTTTCGGCGGGTATTGAAATCGCAGCGCAGCCTCCGGGAAAGAAGCTGCAAAGCCTGGGATTGCTTTCGGGCGGCGAACGCTCGCTCACGGCAATGGCGCTCCTCTTTGCCATTTTTTCCATCCGGCCGACGCCGTTTTGCATCCTGGATGAGATCGACGCATCGCTCGACGAGGCGAACATCGGACGCTACGTGCGCTTCCTGCAGACG
>JAEXCD010000032.1 GCA_023393715.1 Bacillota bacterium | reverse complement strand
TCGACTCGCCGGTTACGCGGCCACCGATCTCTTCATCCGATGCTTCGCGGACAAAATCGGCATGAACATAACCCGTCGTTCCGTCTTCGCGTTCAAAGCTGATCCAGTCGCCCGTAATTACGCCGATGACGACATCGCCCTGCTTAAATGTACCGGCTGATTCTGCATCGAAGTTCGCCTCCGCGCGAATGTTCAGAAAATCTGCCGTGACGATACCCTGGAACGCGTAGGACTCGATCACCGGCTCCTCTTCCGAGGATTCCTCGACCGGCTGCTCCACAGGCGCCTCGACGACTACCGAGCTCTCTTCCAGGGAAGAGGATTCGGCAGGCGCTTCACTGACGGATTCCTCCGGCTGCTGCTCCTTCGAGGACGTCTCCGGCTTTGCGCTGTCTCCTGCCACTATAAATTCAACCTTCTGTGCTGAATCATATACTCGCTCAAAACGAATTTCTGCAGAGGACTCGGAAACGGAGCTCGCCTGGCTCGGCTGTTTCGCATACTCCTCAACCAAATTTCTCGTAATAAAATCGGCCTTTGAATGGTCCATATCCACAAATTGAATTGCGGTCACCGCTCCGGCGACACCAACGACGCCGACGATTGCACCTAATTTTTTCTTATCCAAAATATTACCCCCGCACAATCTGTAACTTTTGTAACCTAATTGGTATGATACCGATTCCTCACTTCTTTGTCAAGGCTTTGCGGAAAAAAGATTTCAAAAAGATTACAATTTTATGATGTTCCCTTTATCTTATAAGGAAAAAGACGCGCTCGCGCGCGTCTTTTCGGAAGCAAATCTGTAAGCCGTGTTTTGTCATCGATGATCATCTATCTCGCCGCTTCGTCACCGAAGCGATCCAGCGATACTACGCGAGCCATGGCGAGCAGCCATGCTTATGCTCTTGATCTTGCACCGGATGGGGTTTACATAGCCGAATAGTCTCCTATTCGCTGGGGAGCTCTTACCTCGCCTTTCCACCCTTACCTTTTCAGGCGGTTTCTTTCTGTTGCACTTGCCTTAGAGTCGCCTCTACCAGACGTTATCTGGCATCCTGCTCTGTGGTGCACGGACTTTCCTCGAACCTGTCGCGATCATCCGACTTACTTCCTCTTGTATTATAGCACATTTCGAAGCTCTTCCGGCTTCTGCTGCACGATCTCGTAAGGAATTTTGTTCGTATGCTCCTCGATCCATCTGCCCACGCGCGCCATTACGGGCTGTTCGCTCCAATAGTGACCGGCGTCGACGAGCACAATGCCCCGCTCTAACGCCTCCAACGCCTCGTGGTACTTGATATCCGCCGTCAAGAAGGCCTGGCAGCCCCGTTCAATGGCCTCGCCTGCATAATCCATTCCTGCACCGCCGACAATGCCGACGCGATGAAGCACGGTATCCCTGTTTCCATAGAAAAGGATATGGGGCGCCGCAAGGCGTTCCTTTACAAGAGCGGCGAACGCCTCCAGCGTCTGTTCCCCGATCGTTCCGACGACGCCGAGTTCCTGTGTCCGTTGCCCGGCATCGGGCGCTGCAGCGGACGGCGCCTCGCAGGCTGCCCCTTCAAAGTCGATCCC
The DNA here is from genome assembly GCA_023393715.1 of Bacillota bacterium. Lineage (GTDB taxonomy): Bacteria > Bacillota > Clostridia > Tissierellales > Peptoniphilaceae > JAEXCD01. Next base: position 4,229 of record JAEXCD010000032.1, on the reverse strand, counting down.
CGTTTTCTCCAGACACTGTATCTCTGTCAATCCAAGGAGCTCGCCCAGGCAGCCATTTACGCCCCAGCCGATCTTATCCAACGGCGTATGGCTTGAATATACGGCGATCCCCTCCTCCACCGCACCGAGCAGCAGGCGGTGCACCCGCTGCGCATCCGTCAGCTGAAATACGGGATAGAAAAAGGGCGGATGATGCGTAAAAATCAGATTTGCTCCGCACTGCCTCGCCGCCTCAACCGCCGCTTCCGTCAGGTCGAGTGACAGAACAATGCCGCGCAGCTCCTGATCAAAGCGGCCGATCTGCTTTCCGCTGTGATCCCAGCTTTCCTGAAGCGACAGCGGCACCGAGCGCTCCCATTGAGCAATCCATTCGTTGATCTTCATTTGTCCCACTCCTTCAACAGCCGCGACAGCGCGTCGCGCTCCCTTTTCAATTCCCCGATGCGGGGGTGCTCCGATGTGCCAAGCTTCGGTGTCAGCTTTTCGATCAGCTCCTGAAGTGCGCGCTGCTCGTCCTGAAGACGGCGGTGCAGCACGGGATCCCTGTTTTCAATGGCCAGGCGCCCGTATCGATCGCCCATCGGATCGTCCGCAGCCGCCTCCGTTTCCGACTGGGGCTCTGCGACGATGATGTCATAATAATGCCCCTCTTCCCATACCGGATGCTCTTCCACGATGCAAAAGCCATGTGCCCGAAGGTATTTTCGGACGCGGTCGGCCGCAGTATGGGGGCTGAGCACCAGGCGAGCCATTCGGGAGACGAACGGCTCCTCCTCGTCCAAGATTCGAAGGATGAGATCGCCGCCCATACCGGCAATCAACAGCACCTCTGCGTCGCGGCAGGGCAGACCGTGGAGTCCGTCGCAAACGACGGGATGAATGCGTGCGCGATCCGCCTCTTTTTCGAAGGGCAATTGGCGCACCAGCTTATCCAGTGACGAAGCGCTGATGTCCGTCGCAAAAATTTCCGATACGTCGCCGCGACGCGCCAGCATCAGGCTGGTATACCCGTGATCACAGCCCACATCGACAACGCGTCGACACGGCGGGACACAGGAAACCAGCGTCTCAAGTCGTATACCCATACTCATCCTTTCCGTTCCACAAGGGACATCCTGTCCATACCGAACCCTCGTGACATATTGTATCACACGGAATCAATGCGCCGCCTTCGAATCCTTTTTGCAGCCATTACAATGTATACTCGACCGCGTTGATGACCTGAGTGTCCTTCAGTCTGCCGAAGAGCGAGCCGAGCATCCCTTCCTCTTCCCCCTCCGAAGCCTGTTCGGATACGCGGATCATTGCAACGTCCTCGGCAATCATATGGACGGCCTCCTCCTGCTCCTTTGTGCAAACGACCAGTGCGCAGTCCGAAATGTGCAGCTTCTCCACGATGTCCTCCGTACTCAGCTGCTCCGACAGTACCACCCTGGCACAGTCCTCGATCCGCACGCCATTCGGATATTTTCTGAGCAACGCCGCGCCGACCTTGGCCACGGGGCGGTCGATGATATAACCCACATTCGGATCGATAATCTTCAGCTTGCCATAGCAGCTCTCGATCTCGTCAAGGGCCTCTTCCAGATCCTTGTTTACGCTGATCGTACCGGCCGTAAACAGATATTCCAGAGAAGAAAGTGCCTCTGCGTCCCTGACGGCGACATCGCCGCTGATGCAGAGCTTCGCTCCGTACTTTCTAATGGTCTTCATTTTCAGCTCCACATCGCCATCGATGTGCCGCGTGCCGTCTGGAACCCGCACAAGCTCGGCTTCTTCATCAAATAACGGGATCAGTGTATCGACCATGCTTTCCGCCACCACGATTCGCTTTGCGGCGAATCTCATTTTTTTCGCAAGCATCTTTCCCGCGTCGATTCCGGTATCCAGAAAAAAGAGCGTGCCGGAGCAATAATAAAGCGAATTTTCCGCCCGCGAAAGAAACAGATCGTCGATCTCGGTGTCCGCCTTCAAAATCGTTGCCCCATCCGGATAGTATTCGATCCTCCCGTTTACCTGGAGATTCGGACATTGTCCCTGACCGCTCTTCGGCATAAGCAGTTTTCCGTTCACCACAATGCGATAATAGCTCTTCAGCGCTTCTCCGGCACCCTCCGCAACCGTCATTTTCCCATTAACCATCAATAAAACGCCCGTTCCGTCCGTCTCGGGGCCGATCTCCCACTTTCCGTTGATATTTTTCACGGTAATTTCCGCCCCTTCCGGAAGTTCGGCAATATTTGCCGCGTTCACGGTTACGGGGTACTTGTTCAGCAGCGCCTTCGAGCGCTCGTCGACAATGAGGATTGCGGCGTTGATGCTGATTTTTTCGAACCCGGCGAGGCTCTCCTCCGTCACCTTTCTTGCGTCGCAGGTAACGACGTTGATCATTTTGTTCTTCATAATCGCCCTCCGTTATGATTCCAGTTTTTCTCTCAAAAGCTTCCTGGCCCGACTTAAGGCCGCCCGTATTCCGGACGGTGAAAGGCCGTATTCTTCTGCGAGCTCCTTTGAAGTATGCCCCTCAAAATAGCGCCTGACAAAGAGCCGGGACAGTTCCGGCGGCAGTGCAGCGAGGATCATCGCCGTCTCCACCTCCGAGAACCCGCCTTCCGTTTCCTCCTCTGCCCACATGAGGCTGTTTTTTTCCACGGTTCGCCTTCGGCAGGCATCGTAGAACAGGTTCCTCGCCACCTTGTACAGCCAGGCGCGCCGCTCCCTTTCTCCAAGCTCCTCCAGAAGATTCAGATTGGACAGCGCCTTCATGAAGCTCTCCTGCAGCAGATCCTCAGCATCACTCACGTTTCCGCACATCATGCAGCAGTATCTTAACAGCTCGGGCCGATATACGGTGTACAGCTCTGTGATCATGGCACCCTCCTTTCCTTCTGCCTTCACTCTTATAACGTTTGAGAACGGCAAAGTGTTTTTGAAAACATAAAAAAATGAAACATCGGCTCTTCGTGATCGTATGAGGCGTCGACGAAAGGCGCTTTCCGTCATTCGCACGGATCCGCCCGGATAAAAGAAAAGTCTATGAGCGGTTTCCAAACCCGCCCATAGACCCTTTCGAGTAGCTTTTTCGAGTATTTTTCGCACCCGCCGGCAGCGCGCCGCAAATGAACCGTTTCGCCCGCGTTCCGCCTTAACGGCGGCCCGGCTCCTCTGTTTCGTTCATTCCAGAAAATCCTTGATTTTCTGGCTTCGCGTCGGATGCTTCAGCTTGCGAATGGCTTTTGCTTCGATCTGCCGGATGCGCTCACGCGTCACGGAGAATTCCTTGCCGACCTCCTCCAGCGTTCTCGGCGTTCCGTCGTTCAGCCCGAAGCGAAGCTCCAGCACCTTGCGCTCGCGCTCGGAAAGCGTGTTGAGGATGCAGCTCAGCTCCTCGCGCAGCATCGTAAAGTTGGCTGCCTCATCCGGCGCTACGGCCGATTCATCCTCGATAAAATCGCCGAGATGCGAATCCTCTTCCTCTCCGATCGGCGTTTCCAGCGACACCGGCTCCTGCGCAATCTTGCGCACGACGCGCACCTTCTCGACGTCGATGTTCATCTCCTTCGCGATCTCCTCGTTTGTCGGGTCGCGCCCCAGCTCCTGTAATAGCTGTCTTTGCGCGCGCGACAGCTTGTTGATCGTCTCCACCATATGCACCGGAATGCGAATCGTCCGCGCCTGATCGGCAATCGCGCGGGTAATCGCCTGCCGAATCCACCACGTCGCGTACGTCGAGAACTTGAAGCCGCGGTGGTAATCAAACTTTTCAACCGCCTTCATCAGGCCCAGATTGCCCTCCTGAATCAGATCCAGAAAGCTCATGCCCCGGCCGACGTAGCGTTTCGCGATCGACACGACCAGGCGCAGATTGGTCTCCGCCAGCCGCTGCTTCGCCCGTTCACCCATGCGCCGCTTGCGGTTCAGCTCGCGCATATCCTGTTCGTCGAGCGGAACGCGCGATAAAATCTTTCGCTCCACCGCACTGGAGCGCTCCAGCTCCTCCAACGCGTCGATATGAAACGCTTCGTGCTGCGCACCGACTACATGCTGCAGCAGCTTCGCCGATTCCTGATCGAGCACCCGGTAATTTTTCCGCTCATTCTCCGTCAGCTGCTCCAGCGCGATCGCGCGGACGCGCCCAAAATACAGCTTATCGACGATCGTGTTTTGCTCAAACAGCATTCTCCGAAGCTCCGCGTCCAGCTCCTCGCCCTGCGAGATCGGTTCAATGT
>JAEXCD010000001.1 GCA_023393715.1 Bacillota bacterium | reverse complement strand
GCTCATCGGATGGCTCTATTTGCCAAAGCTGTCTTTTTCCGTTTTGTTCGCCGCTTTCGGCGCAATCGGATTGCTGAAATATGTCGCGCGGCAGAAAAGCACACAGCTTCAGCGGAAGACGCAGGAGGAATTCAGTCTGTTTTTAGACTGCTTTACCGCCAATATGGCAGCGGGCAAGAACGTGCTGAACGCCATTTCCGATTCTAAGGAGGAGACGCGTCTCACCGAGGGAACGGAGGGGCCGGTCGTTGCGGCGCTGGACCGTTTTGCTTTGAGTGTGCGGCAGGGAATCGGCATCGGGGAGGCGTTAAACGGCATTGCCGAAGAGATCACGGATCAGACGGTTTCCTGTTTCTTTCAGGGACTTTCCTTTGCACTCGGCCGCGGAGCAAACATGATGAAGCTCGCCGAAACGTATCATGTAATCCTCCAGGAGCAGCGGGATCTGGAGAAGGAACGTGCACTTCATCTCGCGGGCATGCGCCGGGAACAGCGGCTTCTATTTTTCATGCCCATCGTGTTGATCACCGCCATGCGCCTTTTCGGCATTCAGGGAGACTCGCTCAGCCTGCTCGATGTCGCCGTGCGCCTGTTTTGTCTGCTGCTCTTTTGGACGGCGTGGCGATGGAGCGCTTCCATTATCGGGAACGGTTCGAGCGCCGCGGCAAACGAGCTCGGGAGAGCATGATGAGGCTGGTAGTAGGCGGCATCGGTCTCATCGCGTGGCTCTGGTTTTATCAAAGAGGCTATCGGCACTACAGCGCGCAGGCGCGGCAAAACACCCCCACTCATGGCACGCTTTTGTTCCTGGGCCTGGAGTGGATGGCCATTGAGCGGTGGTCGGCACACGATGTGAAGCGCAGCGCGTTGTACCGTCAGATGCAGATTTTGGAGGGAGCAGAGGAAGGACCGTACGCATTGACGAGATGGGCGGCAAAGGGGCGCCGAGATCTGGTGTGTGTTTTAGGGCTCGCGCCAATCGGGTGGATGCTGCATCCGCTGTGGGGCGCCGCCTTTGTGGCGTTCGGCGCGCTGTGGGAGCTGGAGCGGTCGTGGAATATGAAATGCGCTGCGAGGCGGAAGAAAGCGAAGATGATTCAGGGCTTACCCCAGATGCTTACGCAGCTCCTGCTGTTTCTTCAGGCGGGCGGCGTTTTGGAGGAGGGGTGGAGGACGACCGCTTTTTCACAGGAGGGAGAGATTTTTGACGAAATGCGGGCCGTGCTGCACCTCCGATGGGAAGGAACGCCGACGGCCGAGGCATACCGTCGATTCGGACAGGGGCTGCACGAGCCGTTATTCCGGGAGGTGAGCTCTGCCCTGGCGCAAAATACGGAGTATGGCGGTGCACAGCTGTGTACCGCGCTGGTTCGGGTGCGAAAGGAGGCCATGGATGCCTGTCGGCGCGCGATGCAGCAGGAAGCCGAGAGGGCGGCGCAGCAGATGGTTTTTCCGAGTCTTTTGATTTTTTCGGCCATTCTGCTGTTGGTCTTAGTGCCCTTGCTCGGGCAATCATTTGGTATTTGAGGGAGGTTATGATGAGCTGTATAAGAAAGCGGGAATGGCGGCGGCTGGGTAAGCGAGCGCGAAGTCCGTATGAGAAGCAGGATTGGAAGCGGATGGTTCGCATCCGTTCGATCTCCTGCTCGGGTTTTCGATCCTTTTGGGCGGTTTTCAGGCGAAAGCTGAGAGAGGGTCTGAGCGGGGAACGGGGCGAGGTCAACATGGTGGCCATCGTACTCATTTTGCTGGTGGTGCTTGCCTTAGCGGCCATTTTCCGCGAAAGCCTTACGGCGCTTCTGAGCGAGCTTTTAGACAAAATTAAGCAAGAGGCGCTCAGAATATGAGGTCGTACAGTGAGGCGATTGTGCAAAAGTCCCGGAGATTCGACAGACGGGCAAGCGGTCTTCGCGGCGAACGGGGCGGCGTTGCTTTTTTCGAAGAGAGTCTGCTTTTACCGATGGCCTTCTTCGCGGTCTTGCTCTGCCTGTTTCTCGCTATTGTGTTTTGGCAATTACTCCACCGCGAGAGTGTCGCAAGGAGACTTGTCACGCGCTCGCATTCAGAGCCGGTCTTTCTGAAACCGGAGAGTCTAACCGGAGAATTGAGCCATGTACTGAGCTTCGCTTTATTTGCGCAATCGGAGGAGCAGGTACAAATCAAAAAGAGCGGCTGGCTTTTTCCGAAAGTTACCGCGGCGGCGGATCGGCGGTTTGGCTGGGCGAACGAGCGGGTTCTTTCCGGGGGAGGACTGGCACTCGCCTTTGCGGTGCAGTCGAGATGGATGGACAGTGCAGGACAGATCGTCCATCTCCAGTGCCTTCAGCAATGGCTTTTTCAGGATCGGTGAGGTGACATATGAGAAAAATGCTTCGAGGGCTGCGTGAAGCGATGCGAAAAGTGGCGGGAAACCGCGGTATGGTCGCCGTCTTTTTTGCGGCGGTGTGCCTGCTCGGGTTTGTATCATCGGCCGTTTTAATGGAGTTTGCACGGATTGACATTCTGAACGCGAATGTCCTCGAGGCGCTGCAGCTCGGCTCACACAGCGCGCTGTCCGCCTATGATGAGACGCTGTTTCAGGAGTACGGCTTGTTGGCAGCCGAGCAAACGACATCCGAGCTTCGAGGTCGGCGCGCGTTTCAGGAAACGCTGGAAGGTGCTTCCGGGCGAAACGGCACCTTTGTTCGAAGCGCGGCGGTGCAGCTTCAGGCGGAAAGACCGGACGGAACCGGGCTGCATTATCCTGCGGAGCTCAACGAACAGATACAGACGGCAATGGAGTGGCGATTGCCGAAGCTGGTATTAGACAGTCTTCTGGCAAAGTGGCAAAGCTTTCAGGCTATGACGCCGGCTGTCGGCATTCTGAAAGCCAAGCTGAGCTATGAAGAGGGGCTGGAGCGCATACAGCAGCGCATTTCAAGGGTTGATGACGAGCTCGATGCGCTTTCAGAAAATGTGCCAGCTCCAAAAGGAGCAAAGGAACAGACGGCTTCGGCGCCATCGACGAACGATACCTCAATGAATTGGGGTGGCGCTGCGGATTTGTCGTCGATTTTACGTCAAATGAGCGAGTCGCTTTTCCGCTGCTACACGTTTTGCATCTCAAACGGGCAGGGCGAAGATGTCTCTTCGAATAGCGGACAGGGAAAAGGCGCGTCTTCGGAGGGCGGACAGAGCGAAGGCGCCGAATCGGTTTCGGCTTGGGGCGCACCGTCGGGCGAGCGAAGAATGCGGGCAGAAAAGAGCTTTCAGGAGGCGAAGGAGCAGTATCTCGATACGGAGCAGGCTCTGGCCGGGCAAATCGAAAAAGGAGAGAGGCTGCTGGCATCGCTCTCCGCGATTCAGGATGCGGTCGACGGCGTAGACGAAAGCTACCGTGAGTGGGGTGCGCGGCTTTCCGAGATGCCGGAAGGAGATGTTCAGGCGTCCCTGAGCGGTGACTACCTTGCCACAAAAAAGCCGATTCGGAAAAGCGATTTGGATACATTTTTGCGCGAAGGAGAACGGGTGGTGGAACGTCTCCGGATACAGCAGAAGAAATGGAAGGGTATGGTCTGGCATGACATCTCCTGGAGAGAGCTGAGCTTTGACAAATGGTGGTCGACGCTGAAGGAAGAGGGGGCATTCGAAAAGGGGCGCGTGCGGTTATCCGCGGATGATTTCCTCGCTCATTTGTTTGACGCGGGCGAAGAGCTTTCGTGGTGTGAGGGACTCCCCTTTTCGGAAGAGGCGCTTGCCATGCAGCGTGCAATGCGCTTCACATCGCAGACGAAAAGGCAGGGACTTGGCGAGTTTGTCGATGCGTGGAATCAACGCAGAGCGCGAAAGGCCGATATCAAAAATGCGTCAAAGCATCAGCAGGCTTCAATGGGCAATATCGCCGATTATGGTTTGAATCCGAAACAGCAGCAACGCTTTGAAGAGGCGCTTTTCCGTTCGGCGGCCGGTGCCGGGGAGGATAACGGTACGGGCGCGGTGGGGATCGGGGCAGAGGCCTCGTTTAACAGCAGGACACTTAGCCGGCTGGAGCAAACGACGGAGCTCCTGACGCCGCCTGCGCTGAGCGCGATGAAGCCGTTGGATCAGGGGCGGCTATTGACATACTGCATGGGATGCTTTGGCTGCCGGCTTACCGCTTATCGGGCGGAGCATGATCCAAAGCAGCGTCTCTCGCTTCTCGGCGCGAGCCGCCTCAGCCACTCGTTCACCGAGGGGGAGCTGGAATACATTCTTTTTGGCGATCCTCAGCTCGCAAGAAATTGGCGCACGGCGGAGGTGCAGATCGGCCTGATTCGGATGCTGGCCAATACGATTTACGCGTTCAGTTCAGCAACGCTCCGCCGTCAGTGCGCGTTGGCGGCCTTCGCGCTCGCCGGATGGACGGGCTTTGGCGTTCCCATTCTGCAATCGTCGTTGCTCCTGCTTCTCGCTGCGGGCGAAAGCGCTTTGGATGTGCGTGACCTTCTGGCGGGACGGCGCGTTCCCATCTTAAAAAACGCATCGAATTGGCGGTTTTCCCTTTCCGGGATACGTCCTCTGGCAGAATCGATCGTGAGCGATCTGTTTGATCGGGCGGAAAATGAAGTAACCGCGGGAATTGAAGCGGCAGGAGAGCTGGCGGTCGAGGGCGGAGAGCAGATGATTTCCTCTCTGTCGGCATTCGTGGCCGATACGATTCGAAATCCGATCGATCAGATGGTTCAGGAGCTGATGCAGACGATGTCGCCGGTTTCAATCGAAGAAATCGAAAACCATATCGATCAGACGCTCTCCGCGCTGCAGCAGAGCGTCGGCGATGGCGTGGGCGGGCGCATTCGAAGAGAGGCCATTTCGCGGCTTCAATCAAATCAGAGCGTCCTTGCGCAGCAGATTGCTTCGCTGATGGAGCAGCGGGCGGGGGCGCACGGGGTGACGGCGTCGTTGACAAAGCAATGTCAGGAGCAGGTCGAGCAATGGCTGTCCCCGATACTTCAGGAATCGATGGGCGAAGTTGTGTCGTTGGGAGATGAATGGGAGGAAAAATTGCATGCCATCCGGCAATCCGGCGAATCGGCAGTACAGGGTGCAGTGGGACGGTGGCTCGACGGCTTCCAAAGACAAATGGGATCGGGAGAAACAGCAGCGATCTCCACAGCGTCCGCACTGTCGATGTGCTACGAGGACTACGTATTATTGCTCCTGTTTTTGAAAATTCAGACAGCCGGCGGACTCGGGATGACGTTATCAAGAATGGGGCGCGTAATTCATACTCAGGTTCAGCCGCTCGACCTGACGGAGGCGGTGACAGAATTGTCCTGGAAGGCCGAGGTAAAGCCGACGCTGCTGATGAGCCAAAGCGTGCGGACGGATTCGTTTTTTCCGGGATTCCTGCCGGGTGAATGGGTTATTCAGAAAAAATGGCGGGAAGGATATTGCGTTGCGAAATAGGAGGGTGAAATGAAGAGAAAATCGTGGTGGAGCAATGCGGCGCTGTGGATGAGCATTCTGCTCCTATCGGGCTGCGGCACATCGTCGAAGGGGGATGAAGCGGTGAAAGGATCGGATGTTCAGAATGCTACTTCCGCGGAAGAGGAGAATGCTTTGGAAGCGGAGGGAGAAAAACAGGATGAGGGAAGTCATTCGGGCGAGGCCGCGAGGGAAAAGAGATCGATGGCGTGGCAGATCGAGACGCGAACGCAGAAGAGTACCATTTACCGAGCAGAGCTCACGCTTCCCGAGGACTGGCTGATTCTGGACAGCGCAAGCGGCAGCTTTTATTCCGATCCGCAGCGGCGCATATCGATATATTGTGATATCGCAGACGGATTTAACGGTATTCCTACGGAGGAACCTTCTCTTCGAAAAATCGCCGAGGCGGGCGATATACGGTTTATTCAGGCGTCGGGCGAGCTGTCTGTTACAGAGCCTGAAGAACCGATTGAGCTGATGTGGGAGGAGGAACGTGAGACGGCGGAGATTTTTTTTCGAAGCGGAGTGTTGCGGGATGCTTCCGCGCGGCGTTATCCGGCAGAAAGCGCGTCCCTCCAGGCAAAGTCGGAGAATGGTGCGGTACCGATGATTCTTGTGGGATTCTGTTCAGAGGAGGCGGATTCGGAGGCGTTGAAGCAGGCAATTAAAGCATTGGCCGAGGAAGGGATTCATGGAACGATTCAGGAAAGAGAAGCGCGGGAGGCGTGGGCGCCGCCGGCTCATCGATAGTCTGTCCCTGCAGCGAGGCGCCATGAGCATTGAGGCGGCTTTGTCGATCAGCATCTATCTCATTGTCATGATCAGCTGGCTGTTCCTTTTTCGACTGATGCGCATGGAAGGAATGATGCAGCATGCGTTGAACCAGACGGCGCTTTTGCTCTCTGATCAGCTTACGTACCTCAGTGCGGTAGGCGAGAAGGCGGATCAGGCGATAGGCTATCTTGAAGAAAAAATAAAATCGCCGCAGTCTGTCGCGGAGGCGGCGCTCGTCAGAGCGGGCAGGGAGCTGTCCGATATGTACCTTTCAAGCCTTTTGCGTTCGTTCGTTTCGGATGGCGTATCATCGGAGCAGCTGGAGAGAGGCGGTATTGAGCAAGGCGGCAATGGCATAGACTGGCATGTGGATCTCGACTGGGATGAGAGCTTTTTGCGCCTTTCAATCGATTACCGTCTAAAGCCCTTTGGCATTCTCGCTCCTTTTGGCACGATTCCCGTGCATCAAAGCGCCTCGACGGGACTTTGGAAACTGCCGGGTACGCAGCTGCCCGGGCTTGGGAAAACGGGGACGGATGAAGCAGAGTCCGAGGCAGCGGCCTCCATTTGGCAAAAGGGCGCATGGGAACGGGGACGTTTTTTTGCCGAATGGCGTCGAAAGAGCATGGGCGGAGGCGTGCAGCCCGGACATGGCATCGACCGTTGGCAGGATCCCGACATGGTCGAAGAGGTGTTCTCCGTTCAGGTTTTTTCCGACAGCTATGCGAGGGGCTCGGGGAATGACGCAATGAACTATCGGATCGACGAGACGGCGATGGAGAAGCGGATGACGTCATACTGTCAGAAAATAAAAAGGGATGTGGATAAGCGGCCGCAGATCGTTCTTTTCAATGGTCGGGTGATATCAGTGCCTCCTCACTGTGCCATGCAGGTCTGTCTGATTTTGCCGGAGGAAGCGGCGCTGCATCGGGGCCCCCTGGAACGGGCGGCACAAAAGGCGGCAGCCCGGGAGGGTGTGCAGATACAAATTCTATTTCGCGAGAAGGCCTTTACAGCAAATCGGGAGAGTGGAAAGGATGAAAAATGAAGCGTACACGGCATCGAATCACACAAATGTTGTTAAAAAGTCGAATGCTGGTCGTTTGCGTACCGCTTCTGTACTGCGCGCTCTTTCTGACGGCCTGGCGCATTCATGAAAGCCGGGAAACACAAAACGCACTGAACCGGAAAACGGTGCAGGAGGAGACGGTGCTTTTGCTTCGCATGGGCTGTACGGAGGAGGCCATGGAGCGCCTTCGGGGAGAAAGGCTCGATCCGACGAAAAAGAGAAGCTTACTGATTGAAGTCTACATGCAGAAAAATCAAATGGATCGAGTTGAGAACCTGCTTCTGGAAGAACCGATTCAGGCGCGCTTTTTGGAATGGCAGCGGCTGTTGTCGCGCGTCATGCAGAAAAAGCAATGGGCGAAGGCCTATTCGATCTGCCTGGCGCTGAGGAGAGGGCTTAGCGAAGAGGCTTTGCTTTTTCAGGTGCGACAGACGACAGAGCGATTGCTTGCACAGCAGGAAAAGCAGGTGCTGAGCGGGGAAGTGATTGCGTCGTGGCGGGGGAATCCGCAGCGTGCGATCCTTCGGGATGAACGCGGATGCTTTCTGGTGGACGAATTCGGAGAAGAGGCAGTCAAAGGCCGTCGTTTTCCCAATTTACGGTACGGCGGGGATAATATCTTTGTCGTAAACGGATCGATGTTTCGATTTGAAGTGGACGGGACGGGCCGCGTCAAAAAATGGGCAAAAAAGGCGGCTGTTGAGAAGCAGGAGGAGGAGCAAAGCATGCAGGACGACGGAGAGGCGGCATTGGACGTGCCGATCGTGCCGTTCGGCAGGAGCGGCGCCATGGGCTATGAAACGGCGAACGGCGCAGTCGTCGTGGAGGCGCTGTACGACGAGCTGAGTCCGGTGAGCCTTCGCGGCGTCGGGTTTGGCAAGGCGGACGGGAGATGGTACATGATCCGCTTTCCGGCGCTCTTTGCGCATTGAGGGAGGAGCAAACATGCAGTGGCAAATGGGTGATGAGCAGTGGTGGCTGCAAATGGAGCTGGCGGAAGCAGACTTGTTGACGCTTCAGATGCTTGAGCACAACGAAATACCGTATGCAGTACCGGTCCGATCCATGCAGGAGAACGAGGAGCTGGGATTGTTGTACGCGACGAGTGGGCTGCTTCGGATGAAGGATCGCTTGCAGTATCCGTTTACGAGGAAGGGCGTACTTCGTTTTCTGACCTCCTTTTTTGAAGCGAAAACCGCGTTTCAATCCTTTATGATCGAGGATCAGTTCATTTTCACGTCGATGGAAAGCCTGTTTGTTACGACGGATGATGAGATTCGCTTTCTGCTCGTGCCTTGTTCGGTGCAGAATGAGAAGGCGGACTGGGGGGTCGTGCTGCAGGAGTGGTTTCTTCAATGCCGTTTTTCGCAAGAGGAGGAGCTGAGTTATGTCGCAGAGCTGCAGCGGGTGAGACAGGATCCGAGCCTCAGCGCATGGCGAACGTGGATTCGAATGGAGTCGATGCGCCAAAAGGAGCTTGGTCACAAAAAGCAGGAAGCGGAGATGCACTGTAAAAAGGAGGCGACAAAGCCCGCATTGACGGAGGAGGCGGGACAGCAGAGCCCCGTCGGGATTTCGGGAAGGAAAGCAATTTATGAAGAAAGAGAAACGAAAGAAAGCGTCGACAGTGCAGCGGAGAAAACAGAAATGCCGCGCGGCCTTTCCTTCCTGCCGGCACCTGCGGCAGAGCGGGTACATCGGATGACGGAAAAGCTGCGCGCGATGTGGTCGCGCGGAGCGGGGCACGGCATGACGCCGAGGAGCCCCGAAAGACAAGCGCCGAAGAGGGAAGGGGATCGGGGCTGGGAAGAGGGGGCTTGGACAACGCGAAAGCGGCGGCCGCGGTTTCACATCGAATCGCCAAAAAAGGATCCGTCATTTTTTGCGAATGACGGATCGGATGAAGTATGGTAGCTGCGGGGCAACGGGTCGAGCTTCTCTGCTTTTTGCTTCGGCATGGCTGGTCGGCGGGGACGCCTTACTACAACAGATCAATGCCGCGGTCGTGAAGCTCGGCGAGCATGCTTTCCGGCCAAATGGAGGATTGCACTTCGCCGATGTGTGCTTTTTGGAGGAAGAACATGCTGATGCGGCTCTGTCCCAAGCCGCCGCCGATGGTCTGCGGAAGCTCATTTGCCACGATTTTTTTATGATAGGGGAAGCGGAGCCGATCCGTCGCGCCGGCAAGCGCCAGCTGGCGAAGCATCACTTTCGCGTCGACGCGGATTCCCATGCTCGACAGCTCGAGCGCGTCGTTTAACACAGGGCTCCAAACCAATATATCGCCGTTTAAGGACCAGTCGTCGTAATCCGGTGAACGCAGATCGTGCGGGCTGCCCGAAGAAAGAGGGAGGCCGATTTGCTCGAGAAATACGGCTTTGTATTCTTTAGCAATAAGGTGCTCACGCTCCTTGTCCGTCTTGCCGGGATATCGGTGCAGCAATTCCTCCGTGGTGATGAAATAGATCTGATCCGGCAAAAGGCGTTCATAGTGCGGCAGCTCCTGCAGCAGCAGCTCCTCGACATCCTGAAAGGTTCTGAAAATCTCCCGCACGGTTTCTTCCAGCTTCTCGCGTGTGCGCTCCTCGGGGCGAATGATTTTTTCCCAGTCCCACTGATCGACATAAATGGAATGGATGTTGTCCGGAATTTCGTCGGCCCGGATCGCATTCATGTTCGTATACAACCCGGTATCCGCAGAGAAGCCGTACTGTGCCAGGGCGTTGCGCTTCCACTTTGCCAGAGATTGGACGATTTCAGCGCCGATGCGAACGCCCGGCTCTTCCGTTACGGTGAATGAAACCGGCTTTTCGATGCCGGACAGATTATCGTTCAGACCGGTGGAGGATTTGACAAACAGGGGCGCTGAGACGCGAAGCAGATTGAGGCGCTCAGCCAGTCGCTGTTCAAAAAAATCATTGATCATTTTTATTGCGCGCTGTGTCGCTTTCAGGTCTAAACTGGAGCGGTACTGCTCCGGAATCTGATAGTGCCGCATAAAAGCCTCCTAAAAAAAATCATGCGCTAAGTATACCATAGTAGTTTATCGGGAAAAGAAAAATTCGTTGTACTTCAAAAGAATCAGGGTATACAATAACATAATCACGGCGCGGTAAAGGGAGGATATCGATGAATCACCAAACGGACCTGGAACACAGGATGAAGCGTCAGTTGGCGCTGATGGGATTGGCTGCGTTGATCTTTGGCATTTTATTTGTGGTCGACCCTGAAATGAGCTTAAAAATTGTCGTCACCCTGGCAGCTGTTCTGCTCCTCGCTATGGTCGTGCTGCAAATTTTTGACTACCTCAGAACAGAAGCAATGGAGCGAGTCGGCGG
>JAEXCD010000039.1 GCA_023393715.1 Bacillota bacterium | reverse complement strand
GATGAACGGCGCAGGCGCACCATGCCGATCGCCAACAAGCATCCCATGAACGAGCTGCTTGCCGCATGCGCGCGCTATTTTGAAAAAACCTCGCGGCGCGTCAGCTTTGAATACGTGCTGATTCGCGGGGAAAATGACCGTCCTCAGGACCTTGCGTGGCTGGCGCAGCATCTGCGCGGCGCGGGAAATCATATAAATTTGATTGCGCTAAACGAGATACGGGAGTACGATGGAATGGCAGTACAGGATCGAGAACTGGAACAATTTCAGAAGCAACTCGAAAAGAGAGGCGTCCACGCCACGATTCGGCGTCGGCGCGGGATTGACATCGACGGCGCCTGCGGGCAGCTGCGCATCGATTTTCAGCAAAGAACGGAGCAATGAGATGAATACCTATTCTCTTACAGATCAGGGAAAAGTGCGATCCAAAAATCAGGATTACTTCGCGAATTACTTTCATTCGCAGTTTGCCCTGTACTTGGTGGCGGACGGTATGGGAGGACATCGCGCCGGGGAGGTCGCATCGCGCATCGCGGTGGAGGAAACGCGCAATTATGTAATCGAGCACAAGGCAGACGGTGATTACGGGGCGCTTCTGGTCGACGCGCTGCATTATGCGAATCGGTGCATTTACGATGCTTCATCGGCGAATCCCGATTACGAACAAATGGGGACGACGATTGTCGCGGTACTCCAGTCGGGTGGACGCTGCTGGGTGGCGCATGTCGGCGACAGCCGGGTCTATCTGATGCGTGAGGGGACGCTCCGGCGGCTGACGCAGGATCATTCCCTCGTTCAGAATCTGGTCGAACAGGGCCTGCTCAGCCCGGAGGACGCCAGGACGCATCCGGAGCGAAGTGCCGTGACGAGAGCCATGGGTGTTTTCCCGGATGTAGAGGTGGACTGCTCCGAGCTGCCCCTGCGGGAAGGAGACCGCGTGCTGCTCTGCACGGACGGGGTGACGAATATGGTAGAAGAGAGCGAAATCGAGGAAATCCTTGTTCAGAAGCCCGTTTCGCGCGAAGCGTGCGAGGCTCTGCTCGAACGGGCGAACGAACATGGCGGATTAGACAACGTCACAGCGACGATATTCGAGTATAGGAGTTGAGCATGGAACAGGTAATACTCAAAAACAGATATCATCTTGGCAAACGCATCGGCGTGGGCGGTATGGCATATGTCTACGAAGCGGAGGACCTCCTGCTCAAACGAAAGGTCGCCGTGAAAATCCTGAAGCAGCAATTCGTCGACGATGAAGAGTTTCTGAAGAAATTTGAAAATGAGGCGCAGTCGGCGGCATCGCTGAATCATCCCAATATCGTAAACGTATATGACGTCGGTCGGGAAGTCATTGACGAGCGCATTTTACATTATATCGTGATGGAGCTGGTCGAGGGGACGACGCTCAAGGACGTCATTCAGGTTCAGGGACATTTGTCCAATGCGGCGATCGCGCGCATTTCGGCGCAGATTGCCCGGGCGCTGAACTGTGCGCATGAGCACAACATCATTCACCGCGATATCAAGCCGGCCAATATCCTGATTATGAAATCGGGAGACGTCAAGGTTGCCGACTTTGGCATCGCGCGCATTTCCTCGACTGCGACGATTACGTATACCAACAGTATTCTGGGAACGGTACACTATATTTCGCCGGAGCAGGCGAAGGGAAAGTTTATCGACCGAAAATCGGACATCTATTCTCTGGGCGTCGTCATGTATGAAATGGCGACGGGAAAGGTGCCGTTTGACGCGGAAAATTCAGTGGGCATTGCGATTAAACATATTCAGGAGGAGCCGATTCCGCCGAATGAGAAAAATGCGGCGCTCAGCCCCGGCCTGAATCAGATTATTCTCAAATGTCTGGCGAAGGATCCCGCCATGCGTTACTTTGATACGCAGGAATTGATTCACGCGCTGGAGAGTTACAAGACCTACAGCGATACCGAGCTGATGACGCATTCGGTTGACGCGCAGACGGCGCGGATGGACCGCCGGAAAATCGTGAGCAAGGAATCGACCTATCAAAGTCCGGCGAACTACGAGGATAACGATGACGAGGATCCAAAATCGGGTCGGGGACGGGTCAAATGGCTCGTTCTGATCGCGCTGCTGTCGATTGCGCTTGCAGTCGGTATGATTTTTCTGATCTCGAGAAATGAGGAGCAGAGGATCAAGGAGGACAGCACGGTTGTGCCGGATCTGTATCAGATGGAGGAGAGCTCGGCTCTGGAGTTGCTTAAGGAGCGGGAGCTGGAAGGAGCCGTGGTGCGCCGGGCCAACCATGACACGATTCCGAAGGGCTCGGTAATCGATCAGAGTATCGCAAAGGATACAACGGTTCCGAAAAAGACACGTGTGGACCTCGTGGTCAGTTCGGGGCGGGAGCAGATTTCGGTACCCGATGTCATTGGGCAGACGGCGGATCAGGCGGCCGAGCAAATTCAAAGCGCAGGACTTGTGCTGAACCGGACGACATTTGAGCCCTCGGACACCGTGGAAAAGGGGCGCGTGATCGGCATTGATCCGGGCGTGGGTCAGAGCGTGGAGCTGGGCTCCAAGGTCACGCTTCGCGTCAGTACGGGAAAAACGGAAACCGAAACCTTTGTACCGACGCTGGTGGGCCAAACCCAGGAAGAGGCGTTGAATTCCATTAATCAGGCGAACCTTTCGGTCGGAGAAATCACCTCCGAGCCGAGCGATACGTACCGGGCGGGACTGGTGATTCGACAGACGCTGGAAGCGGGGGAAAGGGTTGAAAAAAATACGGCGATCGGCTTTACGGTGAGCACCGGCATGCCGCAGGCGTCGAGTTCTTCTGAGGAGTCCTCCAATACGTCGGAGCAGAGCTCGTCGAGCGTCGAAAAGGTCAATTACAATCTCGAAATTACTGCGCCGACGGATAAAGAGCGATTTACGATCTCCATCTACGATGCGAGCGTGAGCGAAACGACGCCGGTATTCGAACGGGAGTATACAAAGAGCGAGGTTCCGGCCGACGGCATCATCCGCATCACCATCGTAGGAACGCCTAATTCCGTCCTAAAGACGTATTATGACGGCGTTTTAGGACAGCCAAAGACGACTACGCCATGACGGAGGTCAAGGTGCCAAGAGGAAGAATTATTTCATCGGAAAAGGATCGCTATATCGTTCGCATCGAGGGCGAATTGGCGGATGTGGCCTGCCGGGGACGCGGCGTTTTTCGGGAGCGCTCAATTACCCCGACGGTGGGCGATCTCGTGGAGGTTCGTTTAAACGGAAGGGAAGGAACCATTCTTTCCGTTTTGCCGCGCCGCAATCTTCTGTTTCGCCCGCCTGTGGCGAATATCGATCAGGTCTTGGTCGTCCAGACC
>JAEXCD010000018.1 GCA_023393715.1 Bacillota bacterium | reverse complement strand
GACAAGGTGGAGGTGGAGCTGTTCCGGGACGGTCAGTCCATCGCCAAGAAGGATATAACCGCTGCGAATCAGTGGCACGTGCAATTCGAGGATCTTGTCAAGGTAAACCCGGATACCGGAAAGGATTATGAGTACACCGTCAGGGAAACGGGGCTGGATAAGGACAACCAGATTCAATTATCGGGAACCTGGTTTACGTCAACGGTGAGCAGCCGGAGCGACATCGGCTTTGCGGTTACCAATGCCAAAGTAAAATCGTGGACGCCCATGATTCCGGCGACGACGAAGCTCACGGCGACAAAGGAATGGGAAGGACTGTCTCAAAAGAATATCGAAAAAGAGGCGGTAACCGTTCGGCTCTATAAAAACGGAGAAGCAACCGACCAGATTCAGGTATTGAATAAGGATAACGGATTCGAAGCAACCTTTGATAATCTGAAGGATACGGACGAGGTCGGCGCCACCGCCGCGAAGAACAGCTACAGTGTTCGGGAGTTGGATTTGTCGGGCAAGGCCGTAGAGGAGGCGCAGAAGCTGTCTCTGAACGGAAGAGAATACACCGTTCATTACGACGGCGCGAAGGTCACGAATACCTTGGTCAATCCCAAGATCGCTCTTGCCGGAGAGAAGGTATGGAACGATGCCGATGATCAGGATGGACTTCGTCCGGATGAGGTAACCATTCACCTGTACGCCAACGGCGAAGATACGGGGAAAACGGCGAAGGCTACAGAGGCTTCGGCGTGGAAGTACCGTTTTGACGGCTTGGATACCTATGATGCAAATGGAGACGGCATCCAATACAGCGTGAAGGAAGATGCGGCGGAAGGCTATACAAGCAGGGTAGACGGCACAACGATCACCAACACCCATACGCCGGAGCTCATGAATATCTCGGTTAAGAAGGTATGGGTCGGGGATGATTCCGTAAAAGGGCGTCGCCCGGAACGCGTTCGCGTGCGGCTGTATGGAAACGGCGAAGAGGTGGCGACGTATGATCTGTCCTCAGCGGAAGACTGGAAAGGCGTCTTCGAAAACGTACCGAAGTATAAAGAAGGAAAAGAAATCAAGTACGAGGTAAAAGAAGATGCCGTCAAGCATTACGCGGCGTCCTATTCGAAGGATGCGGCAAACTATATCGTGACAAATACCTATGAACCCAAATCCGTTTTTGTGGATCCGCCGGTAAAAAAGGTGGTTTCGGGCAATCCAAAGGAAGCGGTGGTCTTTACCTTCCGGCTGAAGGCATTGCAGAAGGACAACCCCATGCCGGAAGGAAGCCGGGATGGAGTAAAGACAACAACGATTACCGGAACGGGCTCAAGTGAATTTGGCAATATGAAGTTTACGCTCCCGGGCATCTACCGCTATGAAATAACGGAAATCAACGACCGCATAGAAAATTATAAGTATGATTCCTCCGTTTACACCATGACGATCACGGTACAGGACGTGAACGGCGAGCTGACGGCAGAAAAAACGGTTGAAAAATCGGGCAAGACGGAAGAGGCGGTGTTTGTAAACACGTATGAGACAGCGACGAATCCGGGTGCCTCACCCAAAACAGGGGATGACGGAGGCGCGGCCTTCTATAGCCTTGCGATGGGCGTGTCGGCGCTGCTTTTTGCGGCGGTTCTTCTGATTCGCAGGAGAGCAGGCGCCAGATATTAAGAAAATAGGGCGCGGATATAGAGCCGGCGAGGCGCAGTGATCGCACTGTGCCCGCCGGCTCTTTTTGCCTTTTTGCGTGCCGTGTGGAGCGGAGCAGCGGATCGGGAAAACCGAAAGCATTTTCATTTGAGGTTATTCGTGGTATAAGGGATGCAGAATAAGCTGCGCGTAATGGACAATTGCCGCTAAGCCGTAGGGAATCACGGCCGGATTGAACATTTCAATGGATCGGAGCAGGAAAAGCAGATTTCCAAAAACGAAAAGAGGCTGTTACTGAGACGCGATATGCTTGTAACATGGAGGTGAAACTGTTGTTTTTTCAATATGGAGAGGCAGAAATAAATTACTTAAAATCCCGGGATCAGAAATTGGCCGCGGCCATTGATCAGATCGGGCATATCAACCGTGCAGTGGACGACGATTTGTTTTCATCGGTTATTCATCATATCATCGGGCAGCAGATTTCAACCGCGGCACAGGCGACACTGTGGAAGAGACTGTCCGAAAAAATAAAGCCGGTCAATGAAGAGGGACTTCTCGCGCTCGGCAGGGATGAGCTGCAATCGATCGGGATGACCTATAAAAAGGCGGATTATATTCTGGATTTTTCCGAAAAGGTCAAAGACGGCTCCTTTGATATATCGGCGCTCGAGGGCATGACGGATGAGCAGGTGATTCAGGCGTTATCCTCGCTGAAGGGCATAGGAGTGTGGACGGCGGAAATGATTATGACATTTTGCATGCAGCGCCCGGATGTGGTGAGCTTCGGCGATCTGGCGATCCTTCGGGGGATGCGCATGCTGTACCGCCACAGAAAAATCGACAGGGCAAAATTTGAACGCTATCGCAGGAGGTACGCTCCCTACGGGACGGTTGCCAGCCTGTATCTGTGGGCCATTGCGGGCGGCGCGATCCCCGGATTGACCGACCCGGCGCCGAGGAGGAAAAAACAGTGACCGAGCAGGAGATGTGGCTTCGGCCGTGAAGGCATACATCGAGCTGCGGAGGAGATACTTGTAAAAATAGAATGCGTAGGGGAGGAATAACCATTGAACGCCAAAAGGGTACGCACCAAAAAGAGTATGCAAAGGCAGCTGACGTTACTCGTCGGCGGGATCCTGCTGATATGTAATCTCGTGCTGATCGTTCTGCTGAATTATGCGCTGTCTTTGGTTCTGGAGGACGTGGTCATTCCCGTAGGGGATGTGGAAATTGCAATATACAGCATAGGGAATTTCAGCTCCACCTTGAAAATGTACGGCTATCTGTTCGCCTTTCTGACAACGGCCGTGGGCACGCTGAGCACGTATGTGTTTTTGGGAAGATATTTATCCCCGCTCAAAAAGCTGTCCCAACACATGGACAGCATGAATAAACAGAATCTGAGTGAGTCGGTGGCGCTTTCCTCTCAGGCAACCGAGATCAGCAGCCTGATCGACTCCTTTAACAACATGATGAAAAAGCTAAAAAAATCCTTTGAGATGCAGCGGAATTTTTCCTCATATGTCGCCCATGAGCTGAAAACGCCTCTCGCCGTACTTCAAATGAAAATCGACGTATTTCAGAAAAAGGAGTACGAAAAGGAGGAGGCGGAGCAGCTTCTGGAGGTGATATCCGTTCAGGTGAACAAGCTGGATAACATCATCAATAAAATTCTGGAGCTGTCTCATATCGAACGCATGGAGCTGAAGGAAAGTATCCCGCTGGATATTCTATTGGAGGATCTGCTCGTCGATTTTGAAGATATTGCACTCAATGAGGAGATTCGATTGGCATTTCATTCGTCCCTGCCGGAGGGACGCGCGGCGAACGGGGCGGGCTTTACGATTACCGGAAACTACACCCTTTTATATCAGGCGTTCTTCAATCTGGTAGACAATGCCATAAAGTACAGCTATAGGGGCGGCGCTGTCGAGCTGGACGCGGAGTGTGCGAAGGATCATATTTGTATTAAAATATCCGATACCGGAATGGGCATTGCCGAAAAGGACCGGGAATCTGTTTTTGAACCGTTTTTCAGAGGCGGCGACCTTGAGAAGCTGAAAAAAGAGGGGATTGGCATGGGGCTTTCTTTTTCCAGGAAGGTATTTGATCATCATAATGCAAAAATGGAAATAAAAGAAAACAAGCCCAGGGGAACAACGGTCGAGATCACCTTTAACAGGTAGGAGCAAAGAGATGAAAATACTACTCGTAGAAGATGAAAAGGATCTGCTGGCATCGATAGCGGAAGGACTGGAGGGACTCGGGTATTACGTGGACACCGCATCCTGCGGAGCAGAGGCGCTGGACTATATTCTCGTTGAAGAGCACGATCTGTATATCTTCGATCTGAATCTTCCGGATCTGTCCGGATTTGACCTATTGAAGCGCCTGAATGCGGAAAGAGAAAATGCGAAGGTGCTCATCCTGACGGCGAATTCAAATATCGAATCGAAGGTAGAGGGCTTTGAGCTGGGCGCCAGCGATTATCTGACCAAGCCCTTCCATTTCGACGAGCTGGAGGTGCGGATAAAGGCGCTTTTGCGGAGAGCGTTTCAGCTTCAGGATTTGAAAATTTCCTGCGGAGCG
>JAEXCD010000123.1 GCA_023393715.1 Bacillota bacterium | reverse complement strand
GAATGGTGCGCGAAGAAATGCACGTCCTCTCCCGTCTCCTCCTGACGACGCTGCAGCGCGTGAGCCAGCTCCTCAACGCTTCTCCTCGTATTTGCGAAGATCAGAAGATTCTTGTGTACGGCCTGCCGGTAAATCGCATCCACCAGATCCGGCGAAAGAGCTTGCTCCTCCTGCTCTGCCGGCTGAAAAAATAAATGCGACTGCGGCTGCGGTGTTTTCCGATCCAGCAAAATGCGCGTCGCCCGGCCGTTTGCGAAGAAATCCCGGCAGAGCGGAAAGGACTTGTGCGCAATCGTCGCGCTCATCGCCAGACAGCGCGGATTTTTCGCTTCAAGGTCTCTCATCCGCTGAAGCAGCGACTGCAGCTGAATCCCGCGCGGCGTCCCCAAAAAGCTGTGCAGCTCGTCGATAAAAATCCACTCGAGCGACGAGAAGAGCGTCCGCGCCTCCGCGGGTCGGTGATCGAGCATCGCCTCCAGCGATTCCGGCGTGATGAGGACAATGCCCCTCGGTTCCCGGAGCAGGCGTTTCTTCGCGGCGGCATTGGCCTCGCCGTGCCAGGCCGTGACCGGAATAGCCAATTCCCCGCACAGCTCCTCGACGCGGCGGAATTGATCATTGATCAACGCGATCAGCGGCGAAATGACGAGAATACGAATCCCCGCCGACCAATCGGAAACCTCGGAAATCGCAGGAAAAAACGCCGCTTCTGTCTTCCCCGACGCGGTTGGGGCGATGAGCACCAGATTGTCCTCGGTTTCCCGAACCATTTTAATCGCGGCCGCCTGAATGGGGCGCAGCCGTTTCCATCCCTTCTCAAAAATATAGCGGCGAACAGGCTGTGATAAATACTCGTACGCGTTCATGTCAATAAATCTCGATATCGAAATCGTCGTCGTGGTCTTCCTGATCGCGCTCCCAAACGCCCAGTTGGCCAAATCTGCGCGCGAGCCATTCCTCGGGCGGGGTATCGGGATGCTGGTTCATCAGGCTGAGCAGCTGCAGAAAATCCTTAATCACCGCGCGGGGCGTCAAAAACTCGGATGCCCCCGGTCGATTGAGCTGCGCTTCCATATACATGGCGATGTGTTTTTCCGTAAAAAGCGCGGTATTTCTGTGTACCGTACAAAAAACATCCTGTATTTTTTCGAGCAGCGTGAAGATTTCTTCGTCCGTGAGCGGCCTGAGCTGCTGTACCGTCGCCTGCGCGTCCGTCCATTCGTCGAGCGCCTGCGACGGAACGCCGAATCGCCCTTTTAACGCGCCGTAGCTGCACATCCCGCGCCGTTCGTCAAAAACGGTTTTGCGCGTCGCGCCCAAATTGAGAAAAAGGCCCTCCACAGCGCCGCCCTTGCACTCGTTGTACAGATTGAGAATACGTTCGTAATTCTGTTCCCTCGTCTGTGTGCGCGGCAATTTATACAGATTGACCACTTCGTCAAACTGAACTACAAAGCCGCGATAGCCCATGCAGCGAAACAGCTCGCATAGGTTGAAAAGCAGCGTCGTCCAGTTATCGTCAGTGACAATCTGCCCGATGCCAAGCGTTCGGCGCGCCTCCGTTTTTGTCGGAATCTGGCCCCCCAACCACCTCAAAGTCTGTAGGCGAAGCATCCCGTCTCCCCGAACCGCACCCCGGAAAAAGCAGACAATGCATTGCGCCAGCTCATAGGCAAGCCCTGCGGAGCGAAGAGCGCCGATGCGATCGAAAATATGACGCTCTGCCTGCATCAGCTGCGCGTCATCCTCATCCCCATCCCAAACGGAAAATCCCATTTTTTCACATTCCTCGCGCAGCCATCGCTCCAGTATGGAGGACATCGCCTGCCCGGGCGCCGCCGCTCTCGTGTGTATCTGGCGCAGAATCTCCGCATACAGGGCAACGCCCTTTCCGTCCGATGCCTGAAACCTTCTCGCCGGTGTCAGATCGACCGTCGCACAGACAAATCCCTTCTGCAGCGCCAGCTGCTCAATCGTCCGAAGGATGAAGCTCTTTCCCGAACCGAAATCGCCAACCCAGAGCCGAAAATCCGACGCGCCGCCGGCGACGCGATCCAGCACGCGAATGATCTCTTCTACCTCTTTCTGACGGCCGACCAAAAGGTGCTGAACCCCGATCTGCGGAACAACACCGGCCTCCAGCGCCGTGAGAATTGCCTGCGCTTCCCGCTCTCGAATCTGCTGCGGCGCTTTTGTTCTCTCATTTGTGCTGCCGTACCTCATCCCTCACTCCTTCTGTTTTCTCCGGCGAAAGCTGTTCTTTCACCCACGCCGCATCCGACGGATCGAACGCGAGCTGTCCTTCTGTCCAGAACAGCAGCTCGACCCCCAGCTCCTCAAAGAGCTGCTCGTTGAGGTCCGCGATTTCCGCCTCGATGGAGCGTCCTCTGCTGCGCGCCCACTGACACGCCCAGGCCTCGTCGACTCCTCCCGCTCCCTGCTTCATTTGCAGCAGGATCTGAGCCAGAAGCTCCTTCTGTGCGCTCGTCAGCCCTTGCTCCCGATCCGCCCGCTCCTCTTTCCCGAGCTCGGACTGCGCCGCGGCTGCTTCTCCCGTTGCTTTCCCGGAAAGGTCCTCAGGGGCGGCATCGACAAACCGTTCGATGAGCGACACCGTTTTTTCCAGCGCAAGGCGCGAAGCCACGACACGGGTTCGGTCGAGATGCACGCGGCGCAGACGCGGCTTCGCCAATGCCTCCAATTTTTCGGAAAGCTCGCTCGCCCAGTTTGTGCGGGAAGCGTCCGTCAAAAGCGCTCCCTGCTTGCACAGCAGGGCAAAAGCGGCCTGTTGGCTCGGATGAATCAATCGGTTCATCTCGCTGCGATGTGCCTTGCTCACGCTGCCCTTCACCGCCGCCTCCAGATAGAAGCAAAGCCGCTGGAGCGAATCGGCCGATAACGGCGCCATCCCCTGCAGTATGCGAAGTGCGTCCTTTGCAGTACAGCCGTTAAAAAGAAGAATCCACTTCTCCGGGGTCCTCGCCTGCGTCCTCACCCATGCAGTAAGGATCGCCCGCCCATTGCGCAGCCCCTTTTCGAGAAGAAAAACCTCCGCCGCCGACAGCGGGGGAATCGACTCATGCTCCAGGCAATCGAGCACTGCCTGCTCGATTGGCGTAGGAAGACGGCGCTTCAGCTCGAGTCGAAGACTCTCCTCGCGGAGCAGCGGCATTCCTCCGATCGAACGCCGCACGGATTGTTCGCACAGGCGAAGGAGCACGTCGGAGAAGTGATAGCGCTGCGCCCGATCGGCTCGCATCATCCCGCCGGTCAGGCGCTGCAAATAACGCTTCATGGAGAGATTTCGCCAGGGAATCCGACCCTCCCGAAGCTCATTTTCCAGGGTGTCACACACCCGGTCATATTGACAAAGCGCTCGCTTCACGAGACAGGGATAACTCCAGAAAAAGGTTTTTTGCCGCAGCTCGGGCGCATAGCGCGCCAGCTGCTTCGGGGTATACGACACCTCCTGGCGAAGCGCACCGCAAGGATCCCACCACGTAATTTTGAAGCCGTTCTCCGTATAGCCCAACGCACTTTGCGTCGCCGCATCCATCTGCGGCAAGCCGGCTAAAACGCGCTCGGCCAGCCCGGCGACGGCCTCCATGCGCGTTTCGCCCAGACGGCGGCCCCAATATCCGGAACGAAACGGCTCGACGGGCGAGCCGTCGCCCGCGTAATGAGAACGCACGGCACGCTGTGCCTCCCGGTACAGACGTTCCAGCGTTGGTAAATCGAGGAGCACCTCATTCCACCGGGCCTCGGACTCGTCCCACTCCCGCTGATGCTTTCTTTCGTAGAAAAGCGCATTGATAAATTGCGCCAAGTGCTCGAAAAGCAGCCCACTTTGTTTCGTGAGCTGCTCGGTTTGTGCTTCATAAAAAAGGTTGTGCGTAAAAAGCCGCTCCAGCCAGTATCCGTCCGGCCGATACGCGTGCCGGTCGATCCATCGCTGAACCGCTTCGCTTTCCCACGGCGCAGCGCCCCCCTGAGCCGTGTCACATGCATCGGGCAGTACGCCGCTCTCCGCCCCGACTTCGGTAACAATCACTTCGGCGGACGCCTGTTTCATGCGCTCCTGCACGATTTTTCTCAACGAGGGGTCCGTCAGCTGCTCCAGAATCCACCGATTGAATTGTTCCTTGTACTTCATGCTTCCCCCTTCCGGCGCAGGACTCCGCGAGCGCGCCCGCCCGCCGAAAGCGGTGAACGAATTACCGCCTTCTCTGGCGGCGCTCCTGCGCGCGGCGAACCAAATCGCGGAACAAAAGCAGGTGTTCCTCGTGCCGGTCCGTCATCATTTCCGGATGCCACTGTACGGCGATCAAATCGGCGCGCTCCGTTCCCTCGACGCCCTCGATTACGCCGTCTGCACTCTTCATTGTAACACGAAGCGATGGCGCTGTCTCTTTGATCGCCTGATGGTGCAGGCTGTTGACGCCCATTTCCGACACGCCCAATACGCGCGCCGTTTCCGTTCCGGAAACAATCGTGACGCGGTGCATCGCCTCCCACTTCGGGAAATTGCTGCCCCCGTGTGCCATAGCATTCGGAAACTGGGTGCCCAGATCCTGGTAAAGCGAGCCCCCCAGCGCGACATTGATCAGCTGCAGCCCGCGGCAGATTCCCAAAACGGGGATGTCGGTCTCATAAATCAGCTTACGCGCCAGCGCGATTTCAAATCGGTCCCGAGCGGGAATTACCCGCCCGAGGCGCGGGCTGGGCCACTCGCCGTAGCACGACGGATCAATATCCGAGCCGCCGCTGAAGATCACCCCATCCACCGCCTCAATATAGGCGCAGAGGTGGTCCCCCTCCTCGACAATCGGCAGAATCACCGGAACGCCTCCCGCGCGGCGAACAGAACGCACATAGTCCGCCGCCAAAGCCATCCAATCCTGATGCTTCGCACCGATGTGACTGCCTATGCCCATGCGGTCGTCGTCCACATAATTGGCCGTAATGCCAATGATCGGCTTCATGTCGCCCTCCTTTATAAATCGTCAATGAGCGCGCCGCTCTTCGCATAGGCGGTCGAACGCGCTTCAAAAAAGTCCGTCTTAATCATATTGGCGTTACTGTAATGCGATACCCACTTCATACTCTCCGGCTCGGTCTCATGTCCCTCAAACACCGGCTCTAAGCCGATATCGGCACAGCGGAGATTCGCGAGATACTTGATATAATCCTCAATCATCGAACCGTTCAGTCCTTCGATGTCGTCGCCAATGACATATCTTCCCCACGCGATTTCCTGCTGCGCCCCCTCCAGAATCATGGCGCGGTATTCCTGCTTTAATTCCTCTGAGAAGAGCTGCGGCTCCTCCTTTTGCAGCTCGCGAATCAGGTTGCGGAACAGCCACAGATGCGTATTCTCGTCTCGGTTGATGTATCGGATTTCCTGCGCGGAGCCGGTCATGCGTTCATTTCGTGCGCAGTTGTAGAAAAACATAAACCCGCTGTAGAAATAAATCCCCTCTAAGATATAGTTGCCCATGCAGACGCGCGCAAAGTTTTCCGTGCTCCGCTCCTCCTGGAAGCGGTTGTAGATATCGCCGATAAAGCGATTTCGGCGCAGGAGGTGCTCGTCATCGCGCCACTGGTACAGGATTTCATTTCGTTCGTTCGGCTCGCAGATCGAATCGAGCATGTAGCTGTAGCTCTGTGAATGGATCGCCTCCTGGAAGGTCTGGATGCACAGACAGAGGTTGACCTCATTGGCCGTGACGTACTCTCCGACATTCGGTAAATTAGCCGTCTGCAGGCTGTCGAGGAAAATGAGGAAGCTGAGAATCTTATCGTATGCACGGCGCTCCGCCGCAGGGAGAATCGGATACTGCTTCTTGTCCTGCGCCAGATTGATCTCTTCCGGAATCCAGAAGTTATTCATCGCCTGACGGTACCAGTCCGACACCCATCCGTACTTCATGTTGTTAAAATCATTCAGATTCGTCGTATTGCCATTGATGAGCCGCCGCTTCGACAGATCGGTATCCCCGTCCGGGTTAAAAAGCGGCTTGCGAATCAGTAAATCCATGTCCCTCTCCTTTTGTTACAATGCGCAGCTCGTGCACTCCTCAACCTCCAGGCTCTTGGAGCGAATGTAGTAAATCGTCTTGACGCCCTCGTGATATGCTGCCAGATACAGGTTCAATATCTGACGGAAGGTGTAATCGTTCGTGATGTACAGATTCATGCTCTGCGCCTGATCGATATGCCGCGTGCGCACACCGCAGGCGCGAATCGACCACATCTGATCGATGTGATGCGCGCCCTTGTAGTACCAGTAATTCTCCATGGACAGATCCGGCGCTACGCGCGGAATCAGTCCGTTTTTCTT
>JAEXCD010000122.1 GCA_023393715.1 Bacillota bacterium | reverse complement strand
AAAGCTCCTCGTAATCCCAGACCTGGATTTTCTGAATTTCGTGGGACGTGCGGAAGCCATCGAAGAAATGGCAGAACGGCAGCGAGCCTTCAATCGCGGACAAATGAGCCACCGCGCCGAGATCCATCGCTTCCTGAACCGAGTTTGAGCACAGGAATGCAAAGCCCGTCATACGCGCCGCATTGATATCCTGATGATCGCCGTAGATCGACAGCGCATGGGTGGCCAGCGCGCGTGCCGCGACATGGAATACGCCCGGGAGCCGCTCTCCGGCGATTTTATACATGTCCGGGATCATCAGCAAAAGCCCTTGCGAGGCCGTATATGTAGTCGTAAGCGCTCCGGCGGCCAAAGAGCCGTGCACCGCACCGGCCGCGCCCGCTTCGGATTGCATCTCCACCACGTTGACCGGTTTTCCGAAAATATTCTTCTGCCCGTGTGCCGCCCAGGTATCGACATGCTCCGGCATGGGCGACGAAGGGGTGATCGGGTAAATGGTCGCTACCTCGGTAAATGCATATGAGACATATGCGGCGGCCTGATTTCCGTCCATCGTTTTAAACTTTTGAGCCATAAAAAACCTCCTATGTATTGCACAAACGGCAAAAATCGAACACGCTCTACTCATGCCTTCAAAATAAAAAAGCGATTTCTTCAGCGAAACGCGCCGAATTTTTTTACAGCACTCTCGATACGTATAAACAACCTACTTTTCGGGTTAAAGTATAAACGAATAAGGAGCTGCCGTCAAACCGCAGCTCCCTATAACTTTTTGGAATATTGTTCTATTTGTATTTTTATTGTCAACTTTACCGTATTGTCGACTTTGACGCTGCGTCCGCTCCCCTGCGCCGCCGCGTCCGGCGGCTTCAGGACTGACGCGACTCCTCGA
Source organism: Bacillota bacterium (assembly GCA_023393715.1). Lineage (GTDB taxonomy): Bacteria > Bacillota > Clostridia > Tissierellales > Peptoniphilaceae > JAEXCD01. Next base: position 16,263 of record JAEXCD010000122.1, on the reverse strand, counting down.
TGAGGCGGCGGTTCAGATCGACTGCCGCATTATAGCCCATCCTTTTCTGTCGATTGTTGCGCGTCGCCACCTCAATAATCATCGCAACGTTGCGCCCCGGCTTGACCGGGACGACGATCTGCGGCACCTCGACCCCCAAAATTTCCGTATAGGTATCCCACAGGCCGAGTCGGTCGTACTCCTTCTCCTCGTCCCAGTCCTCCAGCTCAATGACCATCTCAATGAACGTATCCGATTTTACGGAACCGACGCCATAGAGCCGGCGGATATCCAAAATGCCCAGACCGCGAATCTCCATGTAGTGGCGGATGTTTTCGGGGCTGCTGCCCAAAAGCTTGTCGTCGATTTTCTTGATGTTTACGACATCGTCTGCGACGAGTCGATGGCCTCGGATGACGAGATCCAGCCCCGTTTCCGATTTTCCCACAGAGCTTTTTCCCCGAATAAGCACGCCCGTGCCGAAAACCTCCATCAGTCCGGCGTGAACCGTGACCTCCGCTGCCAGAAAATTGGCGAGAACGGAATCCAGCGTGGCGATAAGCTTCGTCGTCGGAAGGGGCGAGCGAAGAATCGTCTTGTTGTAATAATCGGCCAGATCTAAAATATCGCGCGTAATTTCCTGATCGTACGAATAGATGATCGCCGGAATCGGGTAGGACAAAATCCCCCGAAACCGCTCATAGCGCAAATTTTCCGGAAGCTGCGAATAATAAATGTGTTCGACATGACCGATAATCTGAATGCGGCTGGAGGGAAATTTCTCCATGAATCCCGTCAGCTGTAAGCCCGGTCGATTGACATCCCGGGAGGATACCAGAATGTTGTCGTAATCTGAGCTCCTGGAGACTACCTCCAGGTTCATTGCCTGAACGATCTGAGACAGCTTTACGCTTTTTGTCTGTGTTTGTTCCACTTCACACCTCCCGCTCCTTCACAGAGCACCGTTTCACGCACACCGCCTTGCGGAAGACTACGCCTTTTTTGCGGCAAAATAAGCCGCCACCGCCTGCGCCGCCCGCCGGTTCATCCCCTCTACCTTTAACAGCGCCTCTTCGTCGGCCCGCGCGACGGCCTCCACGGAACCGAACGCGCGCAGCAGAGCCGTTCGCCTCGTCGGCCCGATGCCCCTGATCTCATCGAGCTGCGAATGAATCATCTCTTTTTCGCGCAGCTTTCGATGATATGAAATGGCAAAGCGATGAACCTCTTCCTGCACGGCATACAGGTACCGGTAGAGCGCCGAGCGCGGATTGAGCGCGATTTCCCGTTCTCCATACCACAGCGCCCTCGTCTGGTGGGCGTCATCCTTCACCATCCCCGCCACCGGAATGTGCAGTCCTCGTTCGCGGAGCACCTGTTCACAGACGTGCACCTGTCCCTTTCCGCCATCCATCAGAATGAGCGAGGGCAGCGCACCAAATCCCGCGTCTGCATTCCCCGCTTGCCGCGCCTCAACGGCCCGGTCAAAGCGACGGGAGAGCATCTCGCGCTGCGAGGCGTATTCGTTGATCCCCTCGACCGTTCGAATGCGGAATTTCCGATATTCCTTTGGCTGCTTTTTTTCACGGTCAAAGACGACCATGGAGCCGACATTCTGGACGCCCGAGATATTGGAAATATCGTAGGCCTCCACGCGCCGAAGCTCGGACAGACAAAGCGCTTCCTCGAGCTCGCGGATGCCGCGGTCGGCATTTCGTTCCTTCCTCGCCTCTTTCTTTTCGATATCGCGGATATGCTCCTGTGCGTTGAGCCGCACGGTCTCCAGAAGCTGGTTTTTTTGCCCGCGCTGCGGAATACGCAAAAACACTCTCTGACCCTTTTTCTGACTCAGAAACGCTTCGATCGCCTCCGCGTCCTCCGGCTCCTCTTCCAGCAGGATTTCCTTTGGAATATAGGAGGCGTCGAGATAAAACTGCTTGAGAAAGGAGCCCAGCAGCTCGGCATCGTCGTTCGGATATTCCTGTCGAAGAATAAAGTGTTCCCGATCGACCACCTTCCCGTTTCGAAAGAAAAAGACCTGCGCCGTAACCACCTGCGCCCCTCGGGCAATGGCGATGATGTCGGCGTCCTTTCCGCCCGCTCTCGTCACCTGCTGCTTTTCCATAAGCGAATCGACGTTTTTCAGTTCATCCCGAAACCGCGCCGCCCGCTCGTATCTCATGTCGGAGGCCGCGCGCTTCATCTCCTGCTCCAGCATGGTGCGAATCGGCCGATCCTTTCCCTTCAAAAAATTCTCGACCTGCTCCATCGCTTCCCGATACACCGCCGCATCCGCTTTATCGACGCAGGGAGCCGGACACTGTTCGATAAAATAGTTCAGACACGGGCGCGACAGGCGCTGTCCCCCATCGATGTCCAGCGTGCAGGTGCGAATACGGTAGGTTCGCTGCAGCAGCTTGATCATGTCGTTCACCGCGTAGGCATTGGGATAGGGGCCAAAATAGCGTCCGCCGTCGTTCTTGACGCTGCGCACCTTGAGCAGGCGCGGAAATTGCTCACGGGTAATGCAGATGTAGGGATATTGCTTATCATCGCGCAGAAGAATGTTGTATTTCGGCGCGTGTTCCTTGATAAAATTGGATTCCAGAATCAACGCCTCTACCTCATTGTCGACCAGAATGTACTCGAAGTGGTCGACGTGCTCGACCATCGCCTGCACCTTGGCCGTCTTGCCGCTGCTGCCCGGCTGAAAATACGACCGGACACGCCGGCGAAGCGAAATCGCCTTTCCCACATAGATGATCTCGCCCGCGGCATTGTACATGAGGTATACGCCCGGCGATTCGGGAAGCTGGCGCAGCTCTTCCTGAAAGGATTTCATCGTCTTACTCAAGCGGCCTGCAGCGCTCCTCCAAATAGTGGAACTCCTCGCCCGTCAGGCGCGAAGACAATTTTTCGAAGCACGTCTTATTGTAGTTGTTGAGCCATTCCAGCTCCCACGCGTCCAGCTTTTCACGCAGCACCGGGCGCGTGTCGATCGGCACCCATGTCAGCGACTCCAGCGCGAGGAAACGACCGAATTCATTTTCCTCCGCCACGACGCAAAGCGTAATCGACTCGATGCGGATGCCGTGCTTGTCGCGAACGTACAGACCCGGCTCCATGCTCGTAATCATGCCCGGCGCGATCTCGACTCCGCGGTCTTTTCGGCTAAAGCTCTGCGGACCCTCGTGCACGCCCAGCACGTGCCCGACGCCATGTCCCGTTCCGTGATTAAAGTCGCGGAATTCCCGGTTCAGCGGCGCGCGCACGACCGCATCGATGGCGCTGCCCGTCGTGCCCTCCGGAAAACGCACCGCCATCCCCGCGATATGCGCCTTCAGGACCAACGTGTAGTCCAGCTTCTCCTCGTAGGTCGTTTCGCCCAATGCGACTGTTCGCGTAATATCCGTCGTCCCCTGGAGGTAGTGTCCGCCGCTGTCCACCAGAAGCAGCCCGCGGTCGTGAATGCGCGCCGGCCGCTCATTTTTCATCGGATCATAATGCACGATGGCTGCATTCGCGGCATAGCCGATGATGGCCGAAAAGCTGTCGTCCAAAAAGTCCGTCTGCTCCGCGCGAAACGCATGCAGCTTCTCACAGGCTGCGCGCTCGTTGACTGCACCCGTCGAAGCGCCGGTTTCCACCCAGTTGAAAAATTTCACCAGAGCGACGCCGTCCTTCAGGAACGCCTCCTTCGTCTGCTCGATCTCCGTATCGTCCTTGATCGCCTTCATCAGCGTCGTCAGATTGACGCCCTGCTGAATTTTGACGTTGTCATTCATCTGTTTATACAGCGAAATATTCGTGCGCTCCGGATCGAGATAGACGATCTTCTGTCCCTCAATCGAGGCCAGCGCCTCGTCGATCTGCTCGTAATCGCAGATTTCCACACCGGCCTGCGTCAAGGGCGTCCGCACCTCATCGTCCAGCTTGTTCTGATCGACAAAGAGCATCGCCTTCTGGTGCGAAATCAGGGCATAGCTCATCACAACCGGCGTACAGGCGATATCCCAGCCGCGAATATTATAAAGGTAGCAAATATCTTCCAGCGCGCCGAGGAAGGTGTAGTCGAGCTCTCGCTCGCGCATCATAAACCGCAGAATCGACAGCTTTTCTTCCACAGAGCGCCCCGCAAAAGCCGTCTCATACCAGTAGGCCATCTGCGTCGGCAGCGCAGGACGATCCGTCCATATCTCGGAGATATAGTCGACGTCGGAAATCAGCATGCGCCGTCCCAGCTTTTTGGCCAGCTCCTTGTATTTAGCGACCGACATGCAGCGTCCGTCAAACCCGACCTTGCCGAAGGCCGATACGCGCTCGCGCAGGAAATCTTCGACGGTCGCATCTGCTGTGCCCATGCGGTACAGCTTGAACGGCGTGTTGGCCAATTCCTTCTCCGCCTGAAGAAAATACCGTCCATCCGTCCACAGCCCGCACTCGTGCAGCGTCACGACGGCCGTTCCCGCCGAACCCGTAAAGCCGCTGATAAATTGCCTGGTTTTATAGTGATCCGAGACATACTCCGACTGATGCGGGTCGGATGTCGGTATGATATAGGCTTCCAGCCCTCTTTTTCTCATTTTCGCGCGAAGTGCTTCAACTCGTTGTGCAATCGTCATTGTGCTCTCCTTACTATCCCATAAATTCAACCTGTCGCTTTGCATCATACCCACCGCAAAGATAGTTTCATTATAGTATAATCGCCTGCACTTTTCACGACATGCGCGGCAGTTTTGCGAATTTCCTCCCGCGTTTTTTCTCCCGCCCTGCGAGGATTATTCCGCTTCCATCTCCTCAGCGCGGCGGCGCAGCGCCGCCGCTTTTTCCGAATCTCTCCCGACGCCGATTCCCTGCTCGTACAAATCGGCCAGCATCCGGGCCGCCGGAGCATATTCCTGCTCCACGCCCCGTTGAAAACAGCGCGCCGCCCGCGCCCTGTCGTACTCCGGCGCCCCGTCCGTCAGACAAAGCCGCCCCAGCATTACGGAGGCGACGCCGTTTCCAAGCTCCGACGCTTTTTCCAACCACTCCAGTCCCTTCCTCCGGTTCGTCCGGATGCCGATCCCCTCCATGTAGCATCGTCCTGCATTGGCCATCCCGGACAGCGACCCCATTTCCGCAGACGCCAGATACGCGCGAAAAGCCGCCTCTTCATCCTGCTGCGTACCGATTCCCTGCTCCAGCATGACGCCGACCCGACTGGCCGCTTCGGGATCGCCGTGTTCAAACGCCCGCCGGTACCACGTCAACGCCGTCCGCTCGTCCTTTTCCACGCCGTCTCCGAAGTAGTACATGCACGCCAGATTATACATCGCGTAGTAGTTCCCTCTGGCGTCGGCTTCGCGAAAGCAGCGCATCGCCTGCTCGTAGTCCTTTTTTACAAGGTATTCCGAGCCCTTTTCATTCCACATCGCTCCGTCCATGCTCCTTCAGGCATATAATCTGGTATGCCCTTCCTCCTTCACAATTTATTTCTCTCGCAAACAGCCGGTTTTCCGATTCCGCGTACTCCGCGAGGCGCTGTTTGAACTCTTCCGGATCACCGCCGACATAAGCAAACTCCACCTTGTATTCCGCAAGCCCCTGTTTCTTCGCGCAGGCCAAAATCTCCTCTGCCTGCGTCCAGTCGGAGATTTTTAATGAAACACCCGCATACCGACCCAATGCCTCGTACACGTCATAGGGACCGTCCTGAATCTGCGCGCAGATTTCCGGATGCTTCTGCGGCTCGTATTGCCAGCGATCCGGATAGGGGGTTTGTCTGCCCGCGAGCATCATCCCGTAATTCGGCACGAACCGATCGAGCTCCTCAAGATATCGCGACTGTCCGTACGTCGTGCAGCAGGTGTACCAGCGTCCCTCGCAGCGCACCATATTCCAGGCATGATCCGCCTCCTCCCGGACGCCCGTCGTCCGAAAACAAGGCACCTCCAGCATATTCAGCATCAGCGCGCAGGCCTTGGCCTTGCCGTCGCAGACGGCACAGTGGTTCAGGAGCACGCCCTCCAGATAGTAGGCCTGCTCCCCTACCAGGTAGGTCTCCCCGGAGGATGCCGTCCCCCGGTCATATGCAATTTCCGTGGTCAGATAGTCGTAAACGGCCTTGATTTTCTGAAAATCGGAAAATCCCTCCGCCACATACGTTTCAAGGACATTCCGCGCCTCGTGATACAGCAGCTCCGCACGGCTCCCCGGCTTCGGAACGGGACGATATCCATTCATAGCCAGGTAATAAAGCTGTTCGCCGTTTTCACAGGAAATCGGCGTCCGACCGCTCGCTTCAATGGGCAGCGTCCGGATCGGCTTTTCGGCAGGCCTCCTGTCGAAGGACGGAACCGTCCGATTCGGCATATCCGGCTTTGTCGGATTCTCTGCAAGATCCCGGCTCATCGAGTACTTCACCGCAACGACGCCAAAATCCGAATAGTATGCGTCCTCCAGACGGCACGCATACACATCGGCCAGATCCGCCTGCTGATAGGCCTTTTCAAATTCGGTATAGGGATTGAAAAAGCTCCTCGCATAGTCCGGATCAATATCGAAGAAAACCTCCGCATCCACCCGGTAAAAGGCCATATAATCCAGCGCGTAAACAAAGTCCTCCAAACTCCCGATCAGACGTTTCGGGCGAGGCAGCTCCTCCTCCGGCAGCTCGTCCGCAAAAAACCGTCCTTCACAGAATTCGGCATACCCCTCCCTGACAGCCTCGTCCTCCCAGGACGAATCCGATCGCTTCGGCTCCGTGCCCGGCGCCGCACAGCCTGCGAGAAGCAGGATACCTGCGGCGAGGACGAAGCTCCAAAATCGTCTATTCCCCATGTCGCTCCTCCGCCAGATCGTATGACAGGCACAGCGGCTTGTGCGTTTTCGGATCGTGTACGATCGTCCCATCAATCCCAAAACAGCTCTTCAGCATTTCTTCCGTGAACACCTCCTCCGGCGTTCCATACGAAAACACCCGCCCCTCCTGCATGGCCAGCAGATAATCGGAATAGCGCGAGGCCAGGTTCAAATCGTGGAGCACCATCACAATCGTCGCATTCTGCTGCTCATTCAGCGTTTTCAACAGCTCCAGAACCTCCAGCTGATGACAGAGATCGAGATAGGTCGTCGGCTCGTCGAGCAATATAATCCCCGTCTGCTGCGCCAGGGCCATGGCAATCCACACCCGCTGACGCTGACCGCCGGACAAATAGGCGATCTCCCGGTCGGCAAAGCGCGCCATATTCGTTACCTCAAGCGCCCATCGCACAATGCGGCGATCCTCACTCGTCAGCCGTCCAAGCCCGGTTTGATAAGGAAATCGCCCGTACGACACCAGCTCCGTGCAGGTCAGCGAGCCCGGCGCCTGCGGCGTTTGGGGAAGAATGGATACCTCCCGCGCGATGTCCCTGCTCTTCATCTCCGAAATAGCGCGCCCGTTAATAATCACCGCGCCCCCCGCGCTGGGAATAATCCGACCCACCGCCTTCAGCACGGTCGATTTTCCACAGCCGTTCGCTCCGATAATCGAAGTCATTCGACCGCGTTCCAGCGTCACATCGAACTCGGGAACAATGATGGCTCCGTCGTACCCCACCGCCAGACGCCTTGTTTCAATCGCGTACTCCATCCTAAATCCCTACCTTGCTTTTACTAATAAATACAGGAAGTACGGCACCGACAGGATCGAAATAAAAATCCCCACCGGAATGTTGATGAATGCCGTTACATTTTCGACCAGAATATTGGATAAAACGATCAGCGCCGCCGATACCGCGCCGGCCGCGGGGATGAGGTACCGCGTGTCCGGCCCCACCAGCCCGCGCGCAATGTGCGGCCCGATCAGTCCGAGGAAGAAGAAATTGCCGCCGAAGGCAACGGAGGCCGAGGCGATCCCGACCGCCAGAAAACCGATCCGAAGAAATGCCGCCTTCAAATTTACACCCAGCCCCGCTGCGACGTCATAGCCCAGATGGATGACGTTCAGGGTTTTTGCCTCACGCATGGCGAGCGACCCGAACACCGCAAGCCACCCCGCCAAAATGGAAATATAGCGCCACTCGGTTCCCCACAGCTCACCGGATTGCCAGCGCTGAACAAATTCCACCTGGGTTTCGTCCAACAGGTACATCATAAACATGCCGATGGCCGAATAACACGCGCCCATCGCCACCCCGGTCATAATCAGCTTAATGTGGGAGATCGGCTTTCCCTTCTTCGTGCTTAACGCATAAATCACCCCTGCAGACGCAATTCCGCCGACCATCGCCAGAATCGGAAGCAGAATCGGCTGATCCAAGCGCTCTGCGATGAGCGCAATATACACGGTGACGAAAAGAGAGGAGCCGTCCGCCACGCCCAGCGTCCCGGGCGAAGCCAAATCGTTGCGCAAGAGGCTTTGCATCATCACACCGCTTGATCCCATCCCGAGTCCGACCAATACTGCAAGGCAGAGCCGTGGGAGGCGGAAGTCAAAGATCACCAGATTCTCGCGCATGGTTCCCTGCCCGAAAATCGTCCAAAAGATCCGTTCCGGCGCAAGCGCATACGGCCCGATACAGCATCCGGCAAAGAAAAAGCTCAGAAGGACGCCAAATACCAGAAAAATCCGTCGTATGCGCCTTCGATGCCGCCTTCCCGCGGCAATACTTTGATAACCATCAGCCATTGAACGGATCCCCCTCCTGTCTTCGGGATACATACACAAAGAAAGGCACCCCGATCACCGTAAGCAGCAGTCCGATCGGGAATTCCAGGCCGGGGTGGATGTTTTTTGCCGCAAAGTCCACCACCGTCACAAACAGCGCCCCATACACACCGCAGATCGGTAAGCTCAATCGATAATCCGTACCCACCATGTAGCGCGCAATATAGGGAAGCATCAGCCCGATGTAGCCCACCGGCCCGATAATGATCACCGCCACTGCGGACAGAATCAGCACAATGAGCGTGGCCAGCGTCCGGATCAGCGTCGTATTTGCACCGAGCCCCTTGGAAACCTCCTCGCCCAGATTCATCACCGTCAGCGATCGGGATATCATCACCGCCGTCACCACTCCTCCCAGAAAAAAGGGCGCCGCCAAATAAAGATCCTTCCAGATCGTATTGGCCGAGCTCCCTCCGGTATAACGAATCATCTGATTCATCAGACCGTTTTTCAGAATGATTGCCGTCGTCAGTGAGGTGAGCAGCATGGAGATCGACATGCCGGAAAGCACCATGCGCTCCGGCGTAATACGCCCCTTGCCGACAAAGGCAATCACATAAATCAACAGGGTGACGCAGCCCGCACCCAGCGCGGAGATCCCCATCTTTTCAAAACGTCCCGCGCTTGGGAAAAAGGCCATGACAACGACCACGCCCAGCGTTGCGCCGGATGAAATGCCCATAATTCCCGAATCCGCCATGGGATTTCGCGTTGTGCCCTGCATAATGGCGCCCGATATGGACAACGAGGCGCCGACAATAATATCCGCAAGGAACCGGGGCAGGCGAATATCCCGAACCGCCAAATGAGTGAAATTTTCTTCGTCAAACCGGAACAGCGCTTCCAGCACCTCGTTCGGATGGATTTTTTCCGCGCCAAACACCATGGTCAGAAACCACATGCCTGCCAGAAAAAGAATTCCCGCCGGGAAAAACAGGAGAAACCGATCCCGATTGCTTTTCCTTTTCGTCCTTATCTGCTTCATCGCTTTTTTCATTCGTTATTATTCAGTAATTCTCCCTGCTACCTTTAGCGCATCCAGGATCTGAGAGTATTGATTTTCCAGCAAAATGACGCCCTTCTGCGCATAGGGACGAATGTCAATAATCCCCACGCGGTTCTCCTTAACCGCATTCAGCGCCTGCCATCCGACGTTTTCGGTAACATAGGTCGAAAGCTCCTCTTCGCCGAATCCGGCAAACAGCACCAGATCACCTTCGTAATCTTTCAGCTTTTCCGCGGAAATCGCCTCATAGGCTAACCCGCTCTCATCCTTCATAAAATCCTCTACGATGGGCAGGCGTCCGATGCCCGCATAATCGTAGATGATCGAATTCATAAACCACCCCCGATCCGGCGGAATGGAAATCGCACCCATGTAGGTGTAAATGGTCAGCGTCTTATCACTGAGATTCAGCGATCTCAGCTCATGTGTCATCTTTTCCCGAAGCGCGTCGGCATATGCCGCCAGCTTCTCTGCATGCTCCGGCAAGCCGAAAATTTCACCGACGTACTTCAGGCGCAGGTCAAAATCCGTCGAATCGGTGTACAGCGGAATCACCGGAGCAATTTTGCTCAGTGATTCGATGTGTCTTTTTGTCATGCGCTGGTTGACCAATATCAGCTCCGGTTCATAGGATAAAATTTCCTCCGGTGAGAACGGCGTATTGTTTTTCAGCGGACTCGCCCCCTCATAAAACTGCTCATAGCCTTCGGTATCCGAGGTCCCTTCATAGGCCAGAAGCGGGATGCCAAAGGCTACGACATCCTGCGATCCGAATACGCAGACGATTTTTCGCGTATTCATGTTGTAGGTCACCTCATCTCCGTTCAGTGTCGTAAAGGTGTTCTCCTTATATTCGGTTCCTCTTGTATCGGTCAGAATCGGCAGACAACACGGGTCAACGAGCTCCTGCGACTCTGCCTCGCGCTCTTCCTCTTCGCTGTCCGAGTGCTGCGACACCAGCTGCTCCGATTCCGTCTCTTGTACGCTCTCCTCCGCCGCGCCCCCGCGGCCGGCACATCCGCTCAGGCTCAGCAGCGCAAGCGCCCCCGCCAACATCAGCATCCGCATATGTTTCTTCATCGATTTTCCCTTCCGTATCAACTCCGCAGCACAGCGAAATGCACCCTCGGCAACCCGCCTCGAGGGTGCATTTCATCTGCGCCGGGAGCTCGCTCCGCTTGTCGGCTTCTTTTACAAACGGTCTTCTCCGTCACCTCGTTCATCCGGCAAATTCCCGCCTGGCGCCGCCTCAATCGCGGCTTCAGCGTTGTCCGGCTGCGGCTCTTCCGCACCGTACTGCGGCGCCGCCGAATGATCCTGCCCCTCTGCTGCGGGGACGGCAGCGCTCGGTACGACAACCGGCTCTTCGCTCGCCTCCCCGATCGCCGGCAGGCCGGCGCCGGATGTTTCCTCAGGCGGCACGATGCTTTCGCCGCTTGGCGCAGCCGCCGGTTTTTCTGCATATTCAAAGATGAAGCTGCTGTCCGCCGACAATTCTTCGATATAGTAGCCTCCGGCGCCCCTCGGCTTGATCGTCGTTCGGTAGACCTCCTGACCGCCTTCATACACCGTCAGCACGACGTCCCGGTCGCTGTCGTTAATCGCACGTCCTCCGATTTTCAGCCCCTTTGGATACTGATTCCCGGAGATAATAAGAACCGGCTCCGGTTTTTCTCCGCTGAAATCAATCCAGCCGACCGTCGTAATCACCTGAGGATTGTTGATGCGATCCTCCACCGTAACGGTGAATTGATCCTGCGGCGCCGGCTTCTTCGAGATAAAATCGATCTGAATGCGCTCATCGCTGAAGGTTACCCGTTTGAACGTGAACGAGGGCTGCTCTGCTGTCAGCTCGACCGTTCCGATCTCTCGCCCTCCCACCGTCAGACGCGCGTCGACATCTTGATCCTTTCGGCTCAGGATGAGGTTATAGGTTCCGTTCCGAAGTTTATCCCCATGCTGAATCGGATTCCGCCCGTCGCTGACGGTGCCCAGCTCGGCCCCGTTAATGCTGACTTCACTGCGGCCCAGCTCCGTATCCTGCGGCAGCGCCTCGGTCGTCACCACGAGATCGCCCTCCAGCTTGAACCGGAATTTTTCCACCTTATAATCGTCCACAAACTGCTGCACTGCGGAATAGGTTCGTTCCGCGATCGTCACGCCGTTGTGTACAATGGTCATCCGGATCGGACTTGCCAGATTGTAGGCAAAAACACAGATGCTCGTGTCCTTCGGCACCTTGGCGCCGGATTCGAAATCCTCCTTGTCCGAGGAGGTCGGATCGTACACGTGAAGGCCGTTGACCACTTGATTCGGTATATCCGCCGAGGAAGCGCCGTTGTCCACGGTAATGCGGCACAGCTTCGGCTCCTCCTGACCCGGTTCGAATACGATGCGGCTGTCAGCCGACAGCGACTCGATGTAATAGCCATCTGCCGCGCCCGGAGCGACTGTCTTTTGAGCCGTTTGCTTACCGCCCTCGTATACCGTCATCACCACGGCGCGATCTCCGTCATTTACGACCCTCGTCCCGATGGCCAGCCCCTCCGGATACGCATTTCCGGAGACAATATCCACGTTTTTCGGCGGCGTGCTGCTCGTGTCGATCCAGCCCACCGTCCTCGTCACCTTCGGATCCTGAATCTGATCCTCTACGGTAACGGTGTACTTCTTCGGCGCCGGCGGCTGCGGCGGCTCCACAGAGCCTGCATAGTCAACCACAAATCGGGTCGCCTGGTTCAATATAAGATAGAAGCCGTTTGCGCCCTCGATCTTCCCCTTTTTCGGTTCTACCGTCACGCTGTCCAACACGGTCCCGTCTGCGCCATACGCCGTAAGCTTCAGCTCGCGGTCGGTTCCGTTCAATACCCGCGCGCCGACCATCAGTCCCTGGCTGTATTTTTTTCCTGAGACAATCTGCACCGGCTCCGGCGTCCCGCTGCTGGTATCAATGTAGCCGACGTCCATCGACACGTCTTTGTTCTTTACCTTATCCTCCAGAGTAATGAGGAAGCTCTCCTCCGCAGGCGTCGGCGTAATATCCCGGAAGGCAATCGAGACATCTCCTGTCACGTGGACATCCGAGAAGCGATGCTCCTTCATGCCGCCCTTCAGCTTCGCCGTCCCGACAACGGTTCCGTTTACTTTCAGCGTAATTTCAATATCCCGGTTGAAGCTTTGCACGCGCAGATCGTGATAGCCGTGAATAATCGATGCGCCATCCGTCAGCTCCGTGCTGCCGCGATATACCGTTCCCAATCGACCGTTCTCGATACGCACCCTGCTTTTCGCAGGCGGTGCAGGCGTCTCTTCGTGCGCATTCAGCACCGTAAATTCCACATAGATGTCTTCGTCGTCAAAGGAAACCCTCCGGAAGACGGCTGATGGACTCTCGTCCGTCAATTCCGCCGTGCCGACCGTCTCTCCGCCGACCGTCAGAGCCGCACGAACGTCGCGATCTGCACGGGACAAGGTAACGTTGTAGGTTCCATTTCGAAGCACATCTCCGTCATGGACATCCTCCTTCCCCACGAGCACCGACCCCAGAGCTTCGTTATTGATGTGCATCGTGCTTCCCGATGCGGCATCCTTTGGAAGTGCCTCGGTGGTCACGACTAAATCGCCCTCCAGCTTGAATTTGAAAAATTCCACCTTGTGATCATCGACGAACTGCCGCATCACGGAATATGTTCTCTCTGCAATAACTTCGCCGTTATGGACAATCGTCAGACGCACCGGACTGGCCAGATTGTAGGCAAATACACAAATATTCGTGCCGACCGGAACTTCATCCCCCGAGACGAAGTCCTCCTTATCCACCGTTGTCGGATCGTATACGTGCAGTCCGTTTACCACATATTTCGTATCGGCGGCGGAGGCGCCGTCATGGATCGTAATGCGGCAGGTTTTCTTATCCTTATCCTTCTCACGCTCCTTCTTTTCCTTCTCCGCCTTATCCTTTTCTCCGGACTTTTGTTTCTTTTTACTCTTTGAATCCTTTTTTGAGGCAGCTGATCCCTTCTCCTCAGAATTCGTTTTCTGTTCCTGCTCGTTCTCAGCAGCTGCGACGCGTCCGGAGCTTTGCAGCGTCTCCTCCGTCACGTCGTTTTTTTTATCGGAGTTGTTCAGCATCCATCCAAAAACCAGCATAAGCACCAATATCAGTGCGCCCGCAATCAGGATACTCTTCCTTCGCTTCATTCTTTGCTTCCTCCCAGCTATCGTTCCGCAAAACGTTTGTAATCCGCCTTTTGTTAGTATTGGCTAACTTTCGACAAAGTGCCGCTCCTCCAAAAAGCGATCGAAAAATACCATTCGTTAGCATTAGCTAACTTACATGACCACTTATAGCACTCTTTTTTTTCCCTGTCAATAAGAAAGAAATTCCCCTTAAAAAGCGCCTCAGCGCCCGTTCTGCGCCCCTTTCTCTTTATCGGATCCCGCCCGGATGTTTCGCCCAAAAGGCGGTCATCCATGGTATAATTTGGGATGATTTACATGCCTGTTCGGCTGCTTCAGATCGTATTGCCGGAGAAACTGTAGGATAAGGAGACATGAAGATATGAAATTAGGAATCGTCGGGTTGCCCAACGTCGGAAAATCAACCCTGTTTAATGCCATTACCAAAGCCGGCGCACCGGCCGCAAACTATCCGTTTTGTACCATTGAGCCAAACGTCGGCTTAGTCGAGGTTCCCGACCCGCGCCTGAGGGTGCTGAGCGAAATGCATCAATCGCGCCGCACGATTCCTGCCGTCATCGAATTTTACGATATTGCCGGTCTGGTTCGCGGCGCAAGCAAGGGCGAGGGATTGGGCAATCAGTTTCTGTCGAATATCCGTGAATGCGAAGCCATCGTCGAGGTACTCCGCTGCTTCGAGGACCCCAACGTAACGCACGTCGATGGCGATGTCGATCCGTTTCGCGACATCGAAACCATCAATTTGGAGCTGATCCTCTCCGACATGGAGCTGATTGAGCGCCTGCTCGCAAAAATGGAAAAAATCGCCAAGTCGGACAAGGCGGCGCGCCCCGAGGTCGATCTGCTCAAGCGGCTTCTCGCCGTACTCAACGAGGGAAAATCCGCGCGCGTCCTCGATCTGACCGACGAGGAAAGAAAATATCTGCGCTCCTACCAGCTGCTCTCGACAAAGCCCATCATTTACGTCGCAAATGTCGCCGAAGTCGACTTAGCCGATGGCGGCGCATCCAATCCGTGGGTTGCAAAAATTTGCGAATTTGCCGGGCAGGAAAATGCCCGGGTCGTCGTCGTGTGTGCGCAGGCGGAGGCCGAGCTGTCGGAGCTGGAGGATGAGGAAAAGGCGGAATTTCTGGAGATGCTGGAGCTCTCCGCCTCCGGCGTCGATCGTCTGATCGTCGCATCCTACGAGCTCCTTGGGCTGCTCTCCTTCCTGACGACGGGCGCGGATGAGACACGCGCCTGGACCATTCGGCGCGGCACGCCCGCCGTGGAAGCGGCAGGAAAAATCCACAGCGATATCCAACGCGGCTTCATTCGCGCGGAAATCGTGTCCTACGACGATCTCGTCCAATGGGGCAGCTTATCCGCCGCGCGCGAGAAGGGGCTCGTCCGCCTCGAGGGCAAGGAATACCTCATGCAGGACGGCGATGTCGTTCATTTCCGCTTTAATGTCTGAATGCCTGCTGAATGTGCGGCGATTTTTTTACCCCGCCTTGACAGTGGTTTTTTTCTATACTACACTAACAAAAAGATCTTTAAGCGCGGTACAGAGAGACCCGCAAGATTTCACACTTTATCGGCACCTGGCTTCGGCGAGGCTGTTTTTGCGAGTTCTTCGCACCGATTGATCCGATTTCTGAGAATCCTGCGGTCAGACAGGATTCTTTTTTTATGCCGCACGGCACAACAAGGAAGGAGAAAACGTGATTTCCGTAAAAGCCCATTTAATGGATGCCGCCGCAATCGACCGCGCACTCATGCGCATTTCCCATGAAATTATGGAAAAGGAAGCGGATGCGTCCGAAATTATTCTCATTGGCATTCAACGCCGCGGCGTGCCCATGGCGGAGCAAATCGCCAAGAACATCCGCGCCATCGGCGCCCTGCCCGTTACCGTCGCAACGCTGGACATTTCTCTCTACCGGGACGACCTGCAGGAAATTGCCGATCGCCCCATCTTCGCGGAGCCGCCAAAGCTCCCTATTTCAATAGACGGAAAGCTTGTCATTTTGGTCGACGACGTAATCTATACGGGGCGAACCACGCGCGCCGCAATGGATGCGCTCATGGACCTCGGCCGGCCCAGCGCCATTCGCCTCGCGATTCTCATCGACCGCGGTCATCGGGAGCTCCCCATCCGGCCGGATTTCGTCGGCAAAAATATTCCGACCTCATCCCGCGAGCTGGTTGACGTGCAATTCCCGCCCATCGACGCACAGAAACAGGTTCTTCTCCTCGAAGCGGAAGAACGAAGCGAAAGGAAGCCTCTATGACTCGGTTCGTCGCACGAAATTTTCTGTTGGAAAATGTCACCTTGTGGAAGAACGGACGATGGCAGCCCGGAAGCCTTCTCGTTCGGAGAGGGCGTGTGCGCGGCGTATTCGAC
>JAEXCD010000106.1 GCA_023393715.1 Bacillota bacterium | reverse complement strand
CTTTTGGAATCGGGCTCGGGAGAGCTTTGATTGAATGGTTGCATAGAATTGGCCATAATCACTCCGTTTCGTTCGGTTGATGATCTTTGCGCTCCATCGGGCCGTCCATTTTTTGGACAGATGGACGGGCGGATTTTCCCGGTTCAGCACCTCGTGATACAGCTTCAGTACGCTTGTGCCGAAGGCTTCCGTTCCAAAGCGCTGACGGGAATTTCGGGCATTCTCCGACAGCGTGCGGAGCAGGGCGCCGTCGTCGAGCAGCTGACTCAGGCGGTGTACGCATTCGGGCAGGGTCGTGTATTGAAAGCCGTTTTTTCCGTCCTCGACAACGCCGTCAATGGCGCCGTCCTTACGGGCGATTACCGGAAGGCCGTTTGACAGGGCTTCGATATAGGTCAACCCCTGGGTTTCGGAAACCGAGGCCGAGAGGAAAATTTCAAGAATCTGATAGTACTCGTAAATATGTTCGGCGGCAATCATGCCGGGAAAGCGGACGTGCTCGAGCAGCCCGAGCTGCCCGGTTTCTTCCTCCAGCTTTTTCCGGTATGCTCCGTCGCCGGTAAGAACGAGATAAACATCGGATCGCTCCTTCAGCAGCTCCTGAAGTGCGCGCAGGATCTCGGAGAAGTTTTTTTCCTCGGCGAGCCGTCCGACGCTGCCGATGACGCGTGCGCCCTCGGGAATGCGCAGGCCGCGGAGCAGCTCGGCTTTTCGCTCTGCGCTGATGCGCTGATCGTATTTTTCGAGGTCGATGCCGGTCGGAATGATGCGAATGTCATCCGACACATTGCCCTCGTACAGGTTGTCGCGCATTTTTCTCGTCGGCGCGATGACGACGTCCGCCGTCTTCAGGCGCATCCGCATCACGGGCTTGACCAGTCTTGCCCAGTTGCCGATCGGCAGGGCGTAGCGGACATAGTGCTCATACATCGTGTGGTAGGTGTGTACGATGGGGCACTTGACCTGCTTGGCGATCCGCTGGACAAAGCTGTACGTAAAAAACTCGCACTGCGAGTGAATGATGTCGGGATGCCAGGCGATGAGCTGATCGACCAATTCGTTGCGCACGTTGAACGACGCGCGGATGTCCGGATAAATGTTAAACGGAATGGAGCCGATGTAGTAGATATTGTCCTCGATGTAGCTCTGCTTTGTAGGCGACAGGCAGAGGAGGCGGACATCCTGCCCTTTTTTCTCCAGATCTTTTTTCAAATTGAGTACCGAAACGACGACGCCGTTTACCTGCGTCGGGTTCTGATCGGTGGTCAGTAGTATTTTCATAGGATTACCTCAGTGCTTTCTTGATCATAAGTATAACATAAAGAAGCTCCGCCATTGAATTGCTCAAGGCGGAGCTTTTCAGGCGGAGCTTTTCAAAAGTGCGGGAGGGATTAGTCGTCGTCTGAGGCAAAGCCTTCCGCCACGTGTACGAGGTGATCGGAGATGCGCTGGATATGCGACAGGAACTTGTCGTAATTCAGCCCGGCCTCTGCGCCGCAGATGCCTTCGCGCATGCGGTTGAGATGCTTGTTTCGGTAGGATTCGGCCAGACTGTCGATCTGGTACTGCGTCGAGTAAATATCGCGGAGAACAAAATCGTCGTGGAGCGCTTGCTCGCGGATGCCGGTAAACATCGACTGGATCAAATCGATGAGCGTCTTCGCCTCTGTTTGCGCGGCCTCGGTGTAGGAGAGATTCCGCGCCTCGCCGCTTTCCATCAGTTCGGCGATGTGCAGCGAATAGTCTCCGGTGCGGTCGAGGTTGGAAAGGATGCGTATGTAGTCGGTCAGTGTTTCCGATTGCTGCCGGCCGAGCTCGTGAGAGAGGAAATCGACGGATACCTTGGTCAGTTCCCCGTCGAGGAAATGAATGGTATCGGCGCTTTCGCGAACCTTTGCGACGTTGGCGTCGTCGTAGTGTTCAAAGGATTCCGCGGCGAGGCGGAAGGCTTCGTTGGTAATCGAAAGCATGCGCATGATTTCCTGACGGATGTTGGAGAACATGACGACATTGTCGCCAAAGCCGTTCGGGTTGACGTAGAGCAGGCGGCGGCGATCCTCTTCGCCGTCCTTTTTCCGGATGAGCACCGTCGCAAGGTTTGCGAGATAGTTGGAGAAGGGCAGGAGAAAAATCGTCGTCACCAGGTTGAAGATGACGTGCAGGTTTGCGATCTGACGCATGGGGTTATCCGGGGAAAGGCTGATGATCCAGTTTTCCAGCGGGAGGATGAAGCTGAACAGGATAAAGAAGATGGAGCCGATCAGGTTAAACAGAACGTGCGAGGCGGCGGCGCGCTTCGCGTTGCTGCTCGCGCCGATCGAGGCCAGAACCGACGTGATACAGGTGCCGATGTTCTGTCCCAGCACGATGTAGAAGGCGGTGTGAAAGGGGACGAGTCCCTGCATGGCCAGCGCCTGGAGAATACCGACCGACGCCGAGGAGCTTTGAATGATGGCGGTAAATACCGCGCCGATGAGCAATCCGAAGAAGGGATTTGAAATATCCTTCATCCAGTTGATGAAGGCCTCGGATTCCTGAAGCGGCGCCATGCTCTCGCTCATGATGCTCAGACCCATAAAAAGAAAGCCGAGTCCGATGACGATTTTTCCGAGATAACGGCGCTTGAGAGATTTGCTCATCGTCAGAACGATGCCGATGAAGGCGAAAATCGGGGCGTACTTGGTGATGTTCAGTGCGATCAGCTGGCTGGTTACGGTGGTACCGATATTGGCGCCCATAATGACGTTGACCGCCTGAGAAAGATTCATCAGATTGGAGTTGACAAAGCCGACGACCATGACGGTTGTCGCCGAAGAGCTCTGAATAATGGCGGTAATCAGAACACCAACCATGACGCCCGACAGCTTGTTGGTCGTCAGTTTTTCCAGAAATCGCTGCAGCCGGTTTCCGGCGACGAGCTCCAAACCATCGCCCATTGAGGTCATGCCAAAAAGAAAGAGTGCAAGTCCGCCGAGCATACTGACTAAGTGCCAGATATCCATATTTCCTCCTGAGATTATAAAAAGTGAAGACCGAATCCTCATCGGCTTCGGTCTTCATTGTATCGTTTTGGCTCGGGCTTGCCAACTCATTGACCCGAGAGTTTTGATGAATTTTGCTTTGCGAACGGGCGGACGATTTTTTCCTTGAGCGCGCCGGTTGTGTAGGCGTGAATGAGCGCATTCAAATCCTCGATTCGACGGGCGTATTCCGCGCCGAGATCCGTGTCGGCGATGAGCATGCGCTTGCCCATTCGGTCGACGGTTTGAACGTTCGGCGAGTAGGTTTCGAGTTCGTTTTGGAGCGCCTCAAAATCGTTGTGCACCGCCAAAGCGATGTGGTGCGAGTTGTAAATGAGCGTATAGCCGGCAATGCCTGTCTTTTTCTGATAGGCCTTGGCTATGCCGCCGTCGATGACAAAGAGCTTTCCGTTGGCGCGCATCGGGCTTTGCCCGTCCTTGCTTTTGACGGGAACGTGTCCGTTGATAATGTGATTGTGGCCGTCCCGCAGCCCGAATTCCGCCAAAATCTTGTCGCAGATTGCCTCTTCGCCCGACAGCTCAAAGTAGGGATTAAAGCTTTCGTGACCCAGCTCGGGATCGTCTACAAAATAATTTTCAAATGTAGCCATCTTGCTCTTGCCGAACATCGGGCTGTTCGGGCCGCACCACAGATACCACATGAAATCGACGGCGTCGCGGTGCAGGGTGCTCGACGGGTTGCCGTAGTAGGCCTGGGTCACGGAATAGTTGATGTATTCCATGAGATCCTTTCCGACGTATTTTTTGCCCTGGATTTCAATGCCGTCGAAGCTGCCGTCTTCCTTCATGGGGATGCAGCCATGGTAGAGGAGATTGCCGTTGTGCGCGAGATAAGAGCTGCCGCGCGCGTAAAGAAACTGGGAGTGGCGCTGCAGCGTTTCCGAGTGCAGGAAGGAGGCGCGGAGGCTTCGCACCAGCTCCTTTTCGCGTGCGCTGAGCTCCAGCGGATTTTTCGGATCAATCGTCGGGAAGTTGGTGTCTTTTAGAGGATAGCTTTTCCCGTTCCACAGGAAGGCGCCGTTTTTGTAGTCGACCATTTTGAGCACGATGCGGTCATCCATGCCGTATTCGGGATGGCGCTCGAGAAGCTGTCCTTCGAGCTTGAACTGAAGGATCGCGATCGCCTTGTGCATCTGCGCGGCCTTTTGCTTATCGACGATGTCATAGATGTTTTCGTCGAATACGCGAAGCTGGAAGCGCTCACAGGGATCGTTGCCGTAAACCTCCTGAGCGAAATCGTCGAGCAGGCGCAGGTGAATACCGTAGCCGTCCTCGAGAGCGTCGAAGGTATTGTAGGAAATGGCGTTGCGAAGCACGCTCATCATACAGACCTCATTGCCCAGTGCGGCGCCCATCCATTCGACGTCGTGGTTTCCCCATTGGATATCGACCTGACCAAAATCGATCAGCTCCTCAATAATTTTGTGCGGACCGGGGCCCCGGTCAAAGATGTCGCCAATGACGTGGATGTGGTTGACGCAGATGCGCTGAATCATCTGGCAGAGCGCGCAGATAAAGTCGACTTCGGCGTCCGCTTCAAAGATGGTATCGACGATGGCCAGGTAGTACGCGTGGCGGTCGATTTCGCCGTCGTTTGTATAAAAAAGCTCCTCTAAGATATTGCTGTAGCGCTGGGGCGCTTTGCTGGAAATTTCCTGCCGCGGATATTTTGATGAGATAAACCGGGCGACCTCGATCAGCTCGAGGACGGTCGAACGAACCCAACGCTCGTCCCGCATTTCCTCCTGCAGGCGGGCCAACGCCGCGTTGGGGTCATAGATGATGCTGGCAAGCTCGTTTTGACGGTGTTCGGAAAGGCGCGTGCGGTAGACGTCGCGAATCTTTCGCCGAATATTTCCGGACGCCGCGCGCACGAGATGAATGAAGGCGGCGTCCTCGCCGTGGATGTCGCTGAAGAAATATTCCGTCCCCTTCGGCAGCGCCATCAGCGACTTTAAGCGGATAATTTCACCCATCGCAGCTCGGCGGTTCGGAAAATCGCTCGAGAGCAGGCGAAGAAGCTGTGAATGTTCCATGAACAAAAACCTCCTGGATCAGCCCAATCAAGTTGATTGCATGAGACTTACTAAACCATTTTCAATATACCATAAAGAGAGAAAAAAGTGGGAAAATTTTCCGCGCGAAGCTGCGCAGGAAAGCGCAAACGCGCTGCTTTTACGCGGGCCTGCTCGCGCGGGTTCCGGCGTCGAGGCGCGGCAAAGAGCAGCGAAGCATGTCCGCAAAAGAGAGGCTGTCGGGCGGCCGTTCCCGTGCAAAAAATGAAAATAAAAGTGTTGCAAAGCAAAATGAATATGAGTATACTAATAAAAGTGCCCTGAAATTCAGTGCGAGGAAGCGAAAGGTTGCCCGGACGGGGAAGAATGACCTCTAAAGGTGCTGTACACAGCATTCTAGAGGCGCTTATCCGGAGGCCGGGGGAATTTTCGCGGAGCAGTTCGATGACATTCGAGCGACTGGCGTCACCGATTTCAGTTATTTTTAAGGTCTGGGCAGGGCACGCCCGGCAACGTGTATCGGGAGGCCAGCGCACGAGAGTGCGAAAACAAGGAGGAAAGAAACAGAGATGGCAAATCAGAAGATCAGGATCAGACTGAGAGCATACGATCACGAGG
>JAEXCD010000120.1 GCA_023393715.1 Bacillota bacterium | reverse complement strand
ATTTTTTGCTAATTTCGTGCAAAATATCGAAAACAGTATAAAATCGACTGCTGTTTCAAATGCTTTGAAACGGCTTATTCAGCAACGACTCAATTATTTATAAAAGTTGTAAAGTGGTGTAAAAAATATTAAAAAATCATTTGTAATATATTCACATTCACTCTTTTTTGTGCCTTTAACGCCTGTGCGGGTTGCCTCTAAGGATTCTTCAACCAGGATTGGGAACAGATTTCTCAGCTCTTCATTATTTCTCTTCGCCTGAAGATATATGGCATATACGCTCATAAGTTCATTTTCATCAAGTGCTTTATCGACAATGATCTGTGCCGCGGCGTTGGTATCAAACTCTCCCGAATAGTTCTTCAGAAATTCGTTAATCTTCTCTACTCGATAAGCGATACCTTCTCGCATTAAATCATGTAATATTTCCACTTTGTTTTTGTAATGGTAATACACTCCTCCCCGCGAAAGCGACGTTTCCGTAATAATATCCTCCATTACCGTGTCGGCAAACCCTTTTCTTAAAAACACGCTCTTGGCCGCGTTTAATATCTCTCTTTTTCGGATTTGACTCACTTTCTGTTTCTGCTCTTTCAAAACATACCTCTCCTTACAAACAAAAAACCGACAAATTTGTCAGTTTTCATTATAGTTTCATTTCGAGTTAGCGTCAACTAATAAATACTCTGAGGTGCATCTCTCTTGAGGTAAGGTATGTGCTGAAAACCCGCCTAAAAATAAGGCTGGCGTTGTTCATTGGGGCGCGCAAATGAATACAGTTATACGATAGCCTTTACCATAGTCCTGTTGTTACGCTTCTCAATTCTCCAGTGGTCAGAACTGCGGTCAAGCGGTCTAAAAAAAAGATTCCGATCACGTGTCCACACTGGAGCCGTTCTTCGGAATCCCTTGATTTCAAGCCTTTTGATGTGCTTTTATTCTTTTGTCCTTGACATCAAGCAGATCGCTTCAGCATTGCCCGAATTGGGAAACTGATCAATGCCGATCACGCGCCTGACGGAGAAGCCTCCCTCCGACAGACGGCGAACGTCCCTCGCCATCGTCGTCGGATTGCAGGAAATGTAGACCATTTCCCGGATATCCGCGCGCGTAATCGCCTCGACGACACGCGCGTCAAGCCCCTTTCGCGGCGGGTCGACCAGAACCATGTGCGCATCGCACTCCGAAACGAGCTTCGGCAAAATTTCCTCCGCCTTTGCACAGATGAACTGCACGTTCCCGCGGCGATTGCGCCGTGCATTTTGCTTCGCATCCGCCACCGCTGCCGGCACTACCTCGACGCCGTACACATAGGCCGCCTTTTGCGAGAGCAGGAGACTCGTCGTCCCCGTGCCGCAGTACAGATCGAGAATGCGCTCCCCCTCGATATCTGAGAACAGCTCCATTGCTTTTCCGTAAAGTAGCCGTGAGGTGTAGCGATTGACCTGGAAAAAGGACGCCGGTGAAATCCGAAAGCGAAGGCCGCACAGCTCCTCCTCGAGAAACGTGCGTTCCGTTGCGAAAAACAGGCGCGCGGGAACGCGTACATCTCCGGGGCGACGGTTTTCCCCGGCGCACAGCACCGTCGCAGGCAGGTACTGTCCGACCACCGCAAGCAGTTCCTGCCTTTTCGCGGTGGGCACCGGATCGGTAATCAGGACGATCATGGTCTCGCCGCTCTGGTTGGCGCGGAGCAGCACCATGCGCACCGCAGCGGACAGAGCGCGAAAGCGCGGCTGTACGGCCAGCCCCTCCTGCCAGCGCCGCATCAGCTGCTGAAGCTCGGGCTGTGCCACGGCACAGTTTGAGACAGGAAAGAGATGATTGGAGCCCCGCCGGGAAAAGGCGAGCTCGCCGGAGGGGAGCAGACGGCAGTTGAGCTTGTTTCGATAGCCCAGCTCCGCCGCGCTGAGCATCGCGCATTCGGCGGACACCTGGCCGATGCGGTGCAGGCTCTGCTCGATAAAGGTCTTCTTCCACTTGAGCTGCTCGGAATAGCTCAGTTCCATCAGTCCGCAGCCGTCGCACGCAGCTGCGTGAATGCAGGGCGCCGGCCGTCTTTTTTCCGATCGCTCGATCCATTCGACGACGTGCCCGAGTGCAAAGTGCTTTTTCTGTTCGTCCACCTCGACGAGGCATCGGTCGCCGGGCAATGCGCCCTTCACAAAAACGACCTGCCCCTCCCATTTTGCGACGCCGCGTCCTTCACCCGTCCAATCCGTTACGCTCGCCTCGAAGCGCTGACCTTTCTCCATCTTTTCTCCCTCACTGCTCCTGACCTCTTCCTGTAAAGCGCTCCGTCCGCGTAAACGGATGGCGGGACGTTCGTCCCGCCACGCTCAGGCTTCAAAGAAACATTTGATGATTTGGATCATATCCTCGTGATCCTGTACCCCGGCCAGCTCCCGGACGGAATGCATCGACAGCATGGCGTTGCCGACATCGACACTGGGAATCGCCGTCCAGCGCTCCGTGATCGGGCCGATCGTCGAGCCGCCCCGCCGGTCGGAGCGATTGTGAAAGGTCTGAACCGGCACGCCCGCCTTTTCGGCCAACAGGCGAAAACGCGCCGCACTTTCGGCATCCGTGCTGTAGCTCTTGCTCGCGGCAATTTTAATCACCGGCCCGCCGTTGATTCGCGGACGGTTCGTCGGATCGGCAACCTCGGGATAATTCGGATGTGCGGCATGTGCCTGGTCACAGGAGATGAGAAAGCTGGATGAAAGACTCCGCAAAAAATCCTCTTCATCCCCGCCGCAGGCGATTACGATGCGCTGCAGGACATTGCGAAGCTGTACGCTGTCCGCCCCGCTGAGGCTGCCGCTGCCCACCTCCTCGTGGTTATTGATAACCACGATTCGATGCTTTTGGCCTTCCTCTGCCTCGATCAGCGCATGGAGCAGTGCGTGCGCCATCCCCAGATTGTCGATTCGCCCGATGGAAAACAGCTCCTGATCCGTTCCGACGAAGCAGCCCCGCTCCCGCGCATAGAGGAAGAGATCATAGTCCAAAATGGCATCGGCACAAACGTTCAGCTCGGCCGCCAGCTGCGCGACAAAGCTTTTTTTATCCGCGCCCCTGTCGACGCCGCACAGCGCCGTCATCACCTTTTGCGGATTGATCGCTCCGCTTCCGTTGACCTCGCGATCCATATGAATCGCCAGAGACGGAATAATCATCCAATCCCGGTCGATGACAACGCGGCGCGAAACCGGCTCGTTTCCTTCGCGGAGCAGCACGCGTCCCGCCACAGAGAGCGGCCGATCCAGCCAGGTTCGCAGAATTACCCCGCCGTAGGGCTCGACGTTCAAAAGCTCCAGCCCCTCCGCGCCCTGATCCGGTGCGGCCTTTATCCGAAAGCAGGGCGAATCGTTGTGCGCTCCGGCGATGGAAAAGCCTGCCGCTGCGCCGGCGCCGACGCGAAAAGCAATCACCGCCGTATCGCTCAGCGTGATGTAGCGCTTATCGCCCGGCTCAAAGTGCCACCGCTCACCGGGCTCAAGCTCCCGATAGCCTGCTTCGTCCAACAGCTTTCGCTCCTCGTCCGCCGCCTGATAGGCCGTCGGCGCGGCGTCGATAAAATTCATTAAATCGCGGACGCGATCTCTCGCCGCGTCCGTGCAGGGTCTGCTCTTTTGTGTCATGGCTTCCTCCTCGTTCAGTTCGCTCACTTTGCTCGAAAAGCGGTGCTTCGGCCCCTCTTGAAGCGCTCTGTGCCGCGGCATGACCGCCCGTCCGATCAGACTGTCAAAATATCGATCAGAATGTCAAAATATGCAGGTGCTCCAGAACAATTTTGACGCCGATTAAAATCAGGATCACACCGCCCGCAATCTGCGCCGACTGCTGATATCTTTGCCCCACGCGATGCCCCAATACGACGCCCGCCGCCGATATGGTGAACGTGCAGACGCCGATAAGCAGCACGGACAGCCAAACGTTGACCGACAGCACCGCGAAGGTAATGCCGATGGCCAGCGCGTCCACGCTCGTCGCCACGGCCAGCGGCAGCATGCTTCGAGGCGAAAAATCGCCGACCGGGCACTCCTCCTTTTTGAGTGCCTCCCAAAGCATGTTGGCGCCGATCACGGCTAACAGAAAAAACACGACCCAGTGATCCCACCGCTCGATGTGGCTCTGAAAATAGCGTCCGAAAAAATAGCCGATCGCCGGCATCAGGCTCTGAAATCCGCCAAAATAAGCGCCGACAATCCATGCATGGCGCGCCTTTAGCTCCGATACGGACAATCCCTTGCACAGCGACACCGAAAAGGCGTCCATCGATACGCCGATGGCAATCAGCAGCAAATCAATCCAACTCATTTTCGAATCCTCTTACTCTATATGCGTTACAGATTACGATACCACATCCCCACCCGCCCTTCAATTATCAAAACCGCTGATTTTATGCATGAATCCCCTTTTTACCTGGGACGGATATGATATGATGGGCGTGGTAAAAGAGAGGAGTCATTTCCATGCAAGGACGTTTTTTTCTGTTTCTCATTTTCTGTGCCGCCGCCATCCTGGTCGGCGTTCTAGGCTGGATTCCCTTTGCCGCCGTTTTCCTGCTCATCCTTTTGGGGTTGATCACGCTGGGCTACTCGGCTCTTCGTACCGTGCGCCGCCGCCTCGAGCAATACTCCGCTTCCTATCTGGGCAGCTCTCTTCCTGAGGCGCTCCGGAAAATCCGTGAGGAAAAGATCGAGCGACCGCGCTCCTTAAACGGCATGGATCGGATCTATCTGCCCATGCTTCAGGAGGACTTCCCCGATATGAACGTCGAGGAGCTGCGCACCCGAGCCTCGCGCGAGCTGCAGCGCGCACTCCAGATGATCTCGGCACAGCAGCTTCCGGTGATGGAGCACAGCGATGCGATCCCCTTCGACGCGCAGATCCGCCAGCGCATTGAGGATCTTCAGCGGCAGGACAGCGAGGAGCACTTTGAAGATATCCACGTTCACCAATCGGTACTGTCGCGCTACACGAAAGAGCCGGGGCAACGCCGTCTGGTTTTCCAAACCGGCATCGAGTACCGTCACTTCATCGAACAGAACGGAAAGCTTCGCTCGGGAAACAAGACCGAGAAGGAGCAAAGCCGCTATGAGGTGACGTATCTGCACGTCGACGATCCCGATCTCATTGCGCGGCTCAGCTCGGAATCCAATGAAGCGGCCTATATGAATCACTGTCCGAATTGCGGCGCCCCACTCGTTCTAAAGGATGGGCGGTGTTCGTATTGTCATGCAGAGCTTCATGAAATTTCGCTGCGCACGTGGACCCTCTACAGCTTCCGTGAAATCGCCTGATTTCATTAAGCAATTTCCGCGCCAGTCCGGTTCCTTCATCTCGGTTTTCGGTGTTTTTTTTGCATTGAGGCGGCAAGAGTGATAGAATTCCTGTAGCTCAGCACAGCTGTTACACGAAAGGAGCTGCCTTATGAAGACGAATTTGTACGTCCAGTTTTCCGGTAAACAGGTCGACGAGAAAGAGCTTGTTCGAATCGCCAAGGAGCAGTGGCACGACGCCGGACACAAGATGAAGGACATTCAGACGCTCGATATTTACGTAAAGCCGGAAGAGCACAAGGCTTACTACGCCATCAACGAATGTGAACGTGGAGAAATTATTCTCTAATAAGGTGTTTGCCGTACGACGTGGCAGGGTATGCGTATCCTGTCACTTTTTTTGTGGCCCGTTTTATGAAATGTTGATTTTATATGGAGAAGAATGGATTATTCATAGACTGAGGAGGTTCTATGTTTGAATTGTTACTGGAGCAGGGCGTTCGCCCCGCGCTCATTGAGCAGGTAAAGGAGTTTGTGGCGGCGCATCCCGCGGATGAAGCGGATCTGCCGCGCATCCAGCGCCCTCCCTTTTTCTACTACGGCGCGCCGGTGTGGGAGCAGGCGATCACCGCGCTTCTGTCCGGTGAGAACCTGCTTCTCGTCGGCAATAAGGCCACGGGAAAAAACATTTTGGCCGACAATTTGGCGTGGATTTTTCAGCGCCCCAGCTGGAATGTCAGCTTTCACGTCAATACCGATTCGGCCTCGCTCATCGGCACCGATACCTTTCTTGACGGGCGCGTCTCCCTGCGCAAGGGGCCGATCGCGCGCTGCGCGGAATCCGGCGGCTTCGGCATCCTCGACGAGATCAACATGGCGCGAAACGACGCGCTGGCGGTACTGCATGCCACCCTGGATTACCGCCGCCTGATCGATGTGCCGGGGTATGAGCGCATCCCGCTCCGCCCCGAAACCCGTTTTATCGCCACGATGAACTATGGCTACATCGGCACGCGGGAGCTCAACGAGGCGCTGACCTCCCGCTTTGTCGTCATTCAGGTCCCCGCAATCGGAACGACACAGCTCAAAAAGCTGCTCCTCGAGGCCTTCCCCTCATTGGCGCAGACGTGGCTGGAGCAGTTCGCCCTGCTGTTTCACGACCTGCAGCAAAAAAATGAGAATGCGGAGATTTCGACCAAGCCGGTCGATCTGCGCGGCCTCCTGTCCGCGCTGAAGCTCATCTCGAACGGGCTCAACCCGTTTGCCGCATTGGATATGGGGCTGGTCAACAAATCCTTTGATCCCTTTGAGCAGGAGCTCGTCCGCGACGTCATTCGCCTGCGCCTTCCGGCGCAGCTGAAGGCCGAGGATCTGTTCCCCGGAGTCTCGAATGACTGACGGGCGCATTCCGAAAACGCCGGGCGATGACCTCGTCGAGCGCGCGCATAATATCCAGTGGACCGTCTCCGAACGGTATGATTGGCAGCCGGCTTCAGCTCATCAGACCACGGACGGCACACTCGATCTGTACCAGAACGCCGTTGCCGGAGCGACGCACCTGTTTTACGATGAAGCGCTGCTCTCCGTCTTTCGAAGTTACCTCCGCGATCAGCACCCCGAGGCGGCGCTATTCGAGGAGCTGCTGGCACTGAGTATCGAAAGCGGCTGTGCGCTTCGCATGCGCACGCTGCGCCCCGCCTATGATTTTTTGCGCAAACAGGACGCGCTGCGCATTCGCCGTCGTTTTTCGATCACCGCGCCGCATCGCGAGATCGAGGCATTGCAGCTGGGTCACGCAGAACGGATCCTCGGCGAGGTGCCAAAGCTGTCGCCCTTTCCGCTGCGCCTCCTCAACGCGCTCGAGGCGCTCGCCCCCTTCGATACTGAGGAGCTCATTGAGCGTTTCCACCAGCTGCTGCGCGAGCAATTTCACTTCAACCCCTCATTACAGGCGCAGCAGGAGCTGAAGGAGGCGGTCGAAAAGAAAAAGCTGCAGCGCCGCGAGCTCGGCACCACCGATGACGAATCGGAAATCGAAAAACAATTTGCGATTGAATCCGCGGAGTTCACCGCCAACATTTATCTGGACGATACCAAACGAAACGATGATCGGGAGCACCCTTTTCCGCTCTCCCAAAAGGAAAAAAACGAGCAGGAGCTTCGTCGTTTCATCGAAGCGCAGTACGGCCGGCCCCTTCTTCCCGAGCGGCAGCTTCGACAGCTGGAGCTGAGCGCCGCAGTCGGCATACATGAAAAAGCCCGGCTTCTCGTCACCGACGGCACACTGCCCGAGGCCGCAACCGATTTTCGAAGGCGCCTCCTCCGCGAAGCCGCAGGCGCGAACCGCCTGTATGCAGAGGAGCGGCGGCCTCAGGTACACCGTGCCATAGCGCGGCTTCGCGACCGCATTCTCAACACCATCCTCAACGAGCTGGACGATTCCTGCCTGAGGGACCGGAGCGGCGATCTGATCGCCGGCCTGGTTTGGAAGTCGCTGCACACGACGGATGGCCGCGTCTTTACACACCGAAGCCACGAGGAGCCCGGCACGCTCTGCGTCGACCTGCTTCTCGATGCCTCCGCATCCCAGCAGGATCGCCAAAGCTCCGTCGCCCTGCAGGGCTATATTCTGGCGCGTGCGCTTCAGGAATGCCGCATCCCCGTGCGCGCCTGCTCCTTTCAAAGCCAGCAGGGCTACACGATTCTGCATCAGTATCTGGATTATGCCGATCAGAAAAACGCGGATCGCCTGTTCGAGTACTTTCCGGATGCCGCCAACCGAGACGGCTTTGCCCTCCGCGTGCTGCAGGAGCGAATGAAGGACCGGCCCAAATCGGCGCACGCCCTCATCGTCCTGTCCGACGGAAAGCCCTTTGACGAACGCGCCGGCGTCAATACCCGACGCTTTGATAAATCGGATTCCTACAGCGGAGAGCGCGCCATTGACGATGCCGCGCGTGCCGTCCGCCGCATCCGTCAGGAGGGCTCGGCGGTGCTCGGCGTCTTCACCGGCGAAGAAGAGGATTTGCCCGCCGCGCACCGCATCTACGGCTCTTCCTTCGTCTACGTCAAAAAGACGGAGCGCTTCGCCGACATCGTATCGACCTTTCTGCGCGCGGAAATCAAAAACGCCGGATAACGCACCAAAAAACAGGATCGCTTCAGGGCGATCCTGTTTTTTTTCCTGTTGTATTCACGATGTGCGGGACGGATTATGCCTCTGCTTTCCACAGCCCGTGCAGGTTGCAGTATTCATAAACCTCCACCGGGCCATCCTCGACGACAAAATCCGCGACCGGCTTCTGTCCCGGAGCGAGCCGCACCATCTGTACGCGGTCGCCCTGAACCGTGCAGATAAGCCCGATATAATGCTCTTCGAGCATCGGGTGCTCGACCTCGCCGACCTGAACGTGCAGGGAGTTGCCCTTGCGCTCCACCGCCGGAACGTGCTTTTCAAGCGCCGCGTCCGTCGTTCCCGCGCGCAGCTCGCGCACCGCCTGCCCGCAGCAGCTCAGATCCGCCATCGGCTTGAGCGTGATAATAACGTCCTTTGTTTCTTTGCACTGGTAAAAATACATTCCGAATCCTCCTGATTGTGTTTGTTGGAAACTCTGTCCACTCCTTGTTTACCCTAAAAACGGGAAAATACACACGTTTTGCCAAATTCCTACTTTTTTAATGCGATATCCTCGCCGAAGCCCTCCGCGCTCCGGTTCCCTACAGGAAGCGGTAGAGGTTCAGGCCCGTCTCCTCTTCATCGACCCTTCGCTCCACGCGGCCGTCGATTTTCCGGACAAAAAGCTCGCCCGTCGCCGAAATGCGGCATTCGTTGAGGTGTCCGCCGAACGCATTGAGGCTTTCATCGCATAGATTGATGTGCAGATGCAGGTACGTTTCTCCCTCTCTGGTCGAAATGTTGCCGACCAGCGACGTGATTTCCATCGGCTTTTCAATCAGCTTTTTGTCATAGCGGCGCTCTTCGACATGGTACAGGCCGACGACAACGTGATCCGATGCCCCCAGCCCCGTTACGGTTCCGAGCTGAATCTGTTCCTTCTGACATAATTCGGTCAGCGCCGCAATCACCTCCTCGCCGCGGTCCAGCCGGACGACATAGGTATCTCCAAAATGACGGTATTCCATAAAACGCCTCCTTTGTCGGTTTCGTTTTGTCCCTATCCTTCAAATACGCACTGCACCCGTTCGTCGAGGAAACAGGCGTGCACATATTCCTGATTTTGCCGGATTCGGTCAAACAACGGATCCTCCGGCATCTTCTGCCCGAACTGCTCCGAAAAAAAGGACAGCAAATCCCAGTTCATGGACAGAAAGGCTCCGTTATAGCT
>JAEXCD010000003.1 GCA_023393715.1 Bacillota bacterium | reverse complement strand
GCATCGAAGAAAATGGCGCAAATCAATCCTCAGCTTGAGGAACTGAAAAAAAAGTATGGTTATGACGAACGCATTTTGCAGCAGAAGACGATGGAGTTCTACAAGGAGAACAACGTCTCTCAGGCGGGTTGTTCCAGCTGCCTTCCTCTGTTGATTCAGATTGTGATCATCATGGCGTTGTTTGGCGTTCTTCGCAATCCGGAAATGTACCTGTTTGATGATCCGAATCGCTTCCAGACGATCGCCAAGAATTTCTTCTGGATTTCCGATCTGTCCCTGAAGGATCCGTTCTGGTTTGCGTTGCCGCTGTTCAACTCTCTGTCTCAGATTCTCGTATCGAAAATGAATCCGCAGATGCAGCAATCACAGGCGGCGGGCGGTTCTGCTGCTTCGCAGATGAAAATGGTGACGTATCTGATGCCGGTGATGTTTTTCTTCATGTTCGTCAATTTCGCGTCGGCGTTGCTGCTGTATTGGGCATTCGGTAATTTGCTTGAAATCGTCGTTCGTCTGATTATGAGACTTTTCACCCGTAAAGCTGTAGCCAACGAGTAAGGAGAGCTGAGCATGGACAGAGAAAAACAAATGCAGTCGCTCGTGAAAACGGCGAAATCCGTCGACGATGCGGTGAATGAAGCATTGATCGAGATGAATTGTTCATTGGATGACGTCAATATTGAAATTCTGGAAGAGGCGCGGAGCGGTTTGTTTGGCCTGATCGGCTCCCGGGACGCCATCGTTCGCGTCTCCCTGAAGCAGGACGCTATGAGCGCCACGCGCGTGGACGATTCGTTTTCTGCTTCGGAGCTTTCGAACCCGACATCTGAAGCTGAAGCATCGACTTCTGAAGCGGGCGCAGCGGAATCGGAAGAGGAAGTTTCTGAAGAAAACGCTGCGAATGAGGAAATGCCGCAGCCGGAGGAGCTTGTTTCGTCTTCCGAGCCTGCCCCGGAAGTCGGGGACGCCGCAGAGAAGGCGGTTTCTCCCGCGGAAGAGCCGGAGGCTGTAAAGCCGCCGCAGAAGGAGCTCGACGCCGTACAGAACGAGGAACCGAAATTTGTTTCGAGTGAGGCGGATGAGGTGAACATGCCGGCAGATGAAGAAACGGCAAAGGAAAGTGAAGAAAAGCCGGAACAGACAGCGGATGCAGCAGTCCTTCAGGAGGAAACTAAAACGCTTCTGAGTGCGCTTCTCGCACATATGCACATTTCTGCTTCGGTTCGCTGCACCATCGATCAGGATAACCTGGTTGCCGAAATTTTTGATATCACGGACGAGGATATGGGCATTGTGATCGGCCGCCGTGCGGAAACGCTGAACGCGATGCAGTATCTGCTGAGCGTGGCGGTAAATCGCCGATCTCAGAATCATCTGCGCGTCTTTTTAGACGTCGGCGGATACCGTTCGCGCCGTAAAGCCAATATCGAAAAGATTGCGCGCCGAAATGCAGAAAAGGTTCAGCGGTTCAAAAAGCCGATTTCATTAGAGCCGATGAACGCGTATGAGCGCCGTATCGTGCACTATGCGTTGCAGGATATGAGACATATTACGACGATATCGGAAGGAAAAGATCCGTATCGCAAGGTCGTTATTCAGTACGAAAAGTAGAGACGATCCGAAGGCACTCCTGCGGGAGTGCCTTTTTTAGAAGAGTATTTTTAGAAGAGGAGCATTCAAATGACAGGCAATTCATTTGACGACCGGCCGGTTGGCACGATGGAAACGGATACGATTGCGGCTATTGCAACATCGGTCGGCGAAGCAGGAATCGGCATCGTTCGGCTTTCGGGCTCGAAAGCATTCTCCATTGCACAATCCCTATTCCGCCCTGCGGCGGAACGTCCGCTCATGCAGGAATTGCGCAAGCTGCGCTACGGATGGATCGTGGATGGCGAAGAGCGAATCGATGAAGTGCTCGTCGCCTTTATGAAGGCCCCTCATACCTATACGACAGAGGACGTTGTCGAAATCAATGCGCACGGCGGCATGCTGTCCGTTCGGCGCATCTTGGCGCTGGTTCTTCAAAGAGGCGCGCGCATGGCTCAGCGGGGTGAATTTACCAAGCGAGCCTTCCTGAACGGCCGTTTGGATCTGGCACAGGCCGAGGCGGTGCTGGATATCATTGACGCGAAGACGGAGCTTGCGCACGGTCAGGCCGTGCAGCAGCTGAGCGGCCGCCTGTCCAAAGAAATCGACGGATTGAAGGAGGGACTGCTTCATCTGCTGTCCCATCTGGAATACGCGATCAATTTTATGGAGGATGCACAGGAAGAGTTCCCCCTCGAGCCGGTCATCCGCGAAGCCGAGCAGCTCATTCAACGTATGGATCAGCTTCTCCGATCGGCGCAGCGCGGCCGTATTTTGCGTGAAGGAATTAAAACGGTCATCATCGGCAAGCCAAATGTCGGAAAATCTTCGCTTTTGAACGCCCTGCTTCAGGAAAATCGCGCCATCGTAACGGACATTCCGGGTACGACGCGCGATGCGATTGAAGAACAATATCACCTCGACGGTCTCCTTCTGAATCTCATCGATACCGCGGGGATTCGTGAAACAGACGACATCGTCGAGGCGCTGGGCGTCGATCGAAGCAGACAGCTTATGGAGCAGGCCGATCTCATTCTCTGCATGCTGGACAGCTCCTCTCCCGTTGAAGAAGAAGATATCCAGCTGTTGGAGCTTGCCGCCACAAAAACCGCGCTGTTTTTGAAAAACAAAACCGATTTGCCGGGCAATGCAAAAACCGAGGAGTTCTGCGATGCATTTCAAAAGAAGCACGACGGCATTTCCTGGATAAACATTGCCGCCCGGAGCGGAGCCGGGCTTGCAGCACTTCAGGAAAAGATAAAAAATTGTTTTTTTGATAATGAAATTTTATTAAACGATGAAGCTTCGATCACAAACCTGAGGCAGCAGGAATTAATGAGCGCCGCGCGCGAAGAAATGCGTTTTGCCCTGCAAAATCTCAAATCAGGCGTTGCTTTGGACGCGTTGGAGGTCGATGTACGCAGCGCGTATCGTAAATTGGCAGAAATTACGGGAGAATCCATGGGTGAAGACATTCTCGATCAGGTATTTCGCAGTTTCTGTATTGGAAAGTAGAGTATCATATGAATTCGATGAAGCATTATCGCAAGGATCCGGTCGACGTCGTCGTTATCGGTTCCGGACACGCAGGCTGTGAGGCGGCTCTCGCCGCGGCAAGGCTCGGCAAAAAAACCGTTTTGCTGACCATCAGCCTGGAATCGGTCGCCGATATGCCCTGCAATCCCAATATCGGGGGTACGGGAAAAGGACATCTCGTTCGGGAAATCGACGCGCTGGGCGGAGAGATGGCGAAAGTGATCGATGAAACCTTTCTCCAGTCTCGCATGCTGAACCGGTCCCGCGGACCGGCGATTCATTCGCTTCGCGTACAGGCGGATAAAAGGAAGTATCACGATGTGATGAAACACACGCTGGAGCGGCAGCCAAACCTCTTTCTCGTCGAAGCGGAGGTCGATCACATCCTCACGGAAAACGGGCGAATTTCGGCTGTGACAACTCAGGCGGGTGCATACTACCCCACCTCCTGCATCATCGTCTGCACAGGAACGTTTCTGAACGGCGTAATTCTCATGGGCGAGCTCAGCTATTCCTCGGGACCGCACGGACTGCGGCCCTCAAGGTATCTTTCGGATAGCCTGCGCGCGCTTGGCATTGAGCTTCGCCGCTTCAAGACGGGAACTCCTGCGCGAATCAACAAACGAAGTGTTGACTTCACCGGCATGGAGCTGCAAAAGGGAGATGATGAAATCGTCCCCTTCTCGTTTTTGAATCAGGGCAGAAAATTTACCCGTCCGCAGGTAGACTGTTACCTCACCTATACGACGGAAAAAACCAGGGAGGTTATTTTACAGAACCTCCAGCGCAGCCCGATGTATGCCGGAGAAGTGCATGGCGTCGGACCGAGGTACTGCCCCTCGATTGAGGATAAAATTGTCCGCTTCCCGGACCGCCGGGAGCACCAGGTTTTTCTGGAACCGGAGGGCGAGTCAACCGATGAAATCTATGTTCAGGGCATCAGCTCCACTCTTCCGGAGGAGGTGCAGCTCGAAATGTATCGAACGATACGCGGTCTGGAGCATGTGGAATTCATGCGTTCTGCGTATGGAATCGAGTACGACTGCATCGATGCGCGCATATTAAAAAGAAGTCTGGAATGCATCGATATTCCGGGGCTGTTTTTCGCCGGACAGGTCAATGGAACCTCGGGCTACGAGGAGGCGGCGGCACAGGGGCTGATCGCCGGAATCAACGCTTCCCGGAAGATCGATGGACAGGAGCCGATTGTGCTGGATCGAAGCGAAGCCTATATCGGCGTTCTGATTGACGATCTCGTCACAAAAGGAACCAACGAGCCCTATCGAATGATGACATCCCGATGTGAATACCGCCTTTCCCTGAGACAGGACAACGCCGACCTGCGGTTGACCGAGCTGGGCTATGAAATCGGGTTGGCTGATGAAGAACGGTTTCGGCGCATGATCGAAAAAAGAGAGCAGATTCAAACGGAGCGCGCTCGGTTGAAGCAGGTGCTGCTCTCCCCCACCGAGCAGACAAACGCGTTGTTGACTGCGATGGGCACAACGCCGCTAAAAACTGGACTTTCGCTCAGCGAGATGATCAAGCGCCCGGAGCTGAGCTATGAATGCCTCGCACCTTTTGACGAAGGCCGCCCCGCTCTATCCAAAGAGGTTTGTCAGGAGGTGGAAACCGAGATCAAGTATGAAGGATACATCCGAAAGCAGGCGCAGCAAATCGACCAATTCCGCAAATTAGAGCATCGCGTGCTTGCTGTTGACGATTATACCGCGATTTCCGGACTGAAAACCGAGGCGGCACAGAAGCTCAATCAGATCCGACCGGAATCCGTCGGGCAAGCCTCGCGCATCAGCGGCGTAACCCCTGCGGATATCAATGTATTGTTGATCCACCTCGAAATGGAGCGCCGAAATCGGCGCAGCAGCGGAAAGGAGTCTGCTCTTGACTAATGTGTCTTCGCTTCAAAAGCGTGCCGAGGCCTGCGGCATCGCGCTGGACGAAAAACAGCTGAGCGCATTTGAACGCTACAAGGAGCTGATCGTCGAATGGAACGACCGCATCGACATTACGGCGATTACGGAGGATGCTGCCATCGAAGAAAAGCACTTTCTGGATTCCCTGAGCGTGTTTCGCAATTTGCCCGCAGGCCGGGGCTTCCGCGTGATCGACATCGGTACCGGCGGCGGCTTCCCCGGCGTGCCGATGAAAATCTACGACCCCTCGCTTCACATGACCCTGTTCGACAGCCTTCAAAAGCGCATTCGTTTTTTGCAGGAGGTCATCGAAGAGTGTTCTTTAACCGATACCGAGGCCATTCATGGCCGCGCGGAGGAATTTTTCCACCTCGAGGCCTATCGGGATCGCTTTGATGTCGCGGTATCCCGCGCCGTCGCTCCCTTTGCAACGCTCCTGGAATACTGTCTGCCTGCGGTTCGCGTTGGCGGCGTATTTTTGGCCATGAAGGGGCCGGCCATTGATGAAGAGCTGTCTGTGGTTCAGCCCGCCTTAGAAGCGCTGGGCGGACGAATTGAACAGATCGATTCCTTTCAATGGACGTCCGAACGCTATGAGCGAAATATTGTTGTCGTAAAAAAGATGCGTCCCACGCCGAAAAAATATCCGCGCGGCCAAGGAAAACCGCGCAAATCACCTTTGATTCTTAACAAACAGGAGCGAGCTTAGCTCGTTCCTGTTTGTTTCATATGAAACAGTCAGAAGCAAAGATTGTTTTCGGCATTGCTGTAGCGGAAAGCCTTCGGGCGGTTTGCATTCAGATGTTTCATATGAAACGGTCGAGCTCTTTCCTTTTGTTTCATATGAAACATCTGAGTTTTTTGCTTTTGCTTCATGTGAAATGTCCGGGCTCATTCCTTTTGTTTCATATGAAACAAATCTTTTTATGTGAAAAGCGGCCCGGAATTCGCACAGCCTTTTGACTTCATGTTACAATAGAAAGCGGAGGCAGATTATGATTGTAGAATTGATCTCAGTGGGAACGGAGCTGCTGCTCGGGGAAATCGTCAATACGAATGTACAATACCTGTGTAAGGGCTGCGCCGAATTGGGGCTGGATGTGTTTCATACCTCCGTTGTCGGAGACAACGTCGAGCGCCTGAGAAATACCCTGCAACAGGCTCTGACGAGAAGTGATCTCGTGATCCTTACGGGCGGATTGGGTTCCACGAACGATGATTTGACAAAACAGGTGGTGTTGGAGGTGGCGGGGCAGCCGACGGTAACGGACGCGGCAAGCGTCAAGCGCATTAAAGCATGGTTTTCTTCGGAGCAGGCGCTTCGAGACAACCAAAAGGTAACTCAATTTCCTGAGCGGGCTCGGATCTTTGAAAATCACCACGGTACGGCATCGGGCGCATGGATTCCTGTTGGCGAGAAAGAGATTGTGATTTTGCCGGGTCCGCCGCGCGAAATGGTGATGATGTGTGAGGAATCGTTGTGGCCGCTTCTGAGAAAGAGACAGGCCGCCTGTACGCTTTCCCGAACCATTTATATCGGGCTGCTCGGAGAATACGACATGAACCGCCTTTTTACGCCGTGGATGCTGGAATCGACGAACCCGACCTTTGCGCCCTATGCAAAGGAGGACGGAGCGCAGATTCGCATTACCGCCAAGGCCGCATCCCAAGCTGAGGCAGAAGCGCTTCTTCAAAAGGGGGTTGCGGAGGTTCAGCGTGTATATAAGGAATGGATCGTCTCATCGGATGGGCGCTCCAAAGCCGCTGAAATAATAGAGATATTGCGGTCGCGCAAAGAGCACGTAGCAATCGCAGAAAGTCTGACGGGCGGAATGGTTGCTTCGGCATTGGTCGATATCGCCGGCGCATCGGATGTGCTTGATCGTGCATGGGTGACGTATTCGAATCAGGCGAAGCATCGGGAGCTCGGCGTGTCACAGGAGCTTCTGACGCAATATGGCGCCGTGCATCCCGAGGTGGCAGAGGAGATGGCGCAGGGCGCGGCTTTACGGGCGAATGCAGAGCTAAGCATTGCAACGACTGGGTTTGCGGGGCCGGATGACGACGAGGCAGGGTTATTCTATATCGGCATTTGGTACCGGGGAAAGGCATATTCCTATAAAAATCGCGCGAAGGGAGATCGGTACATGGTGCGCAACCGTTGTAAGAACATGGCGCTGGATTATGCGCTTTTGATCCTTAAAAAGGAAGAACAGGAATCGGAGATGCGTTTTTTATGAGTCGGACGATATGCGTTTACAATCAAAAAGGCGGCGTTGGGAAAACGACGACGGTCATTAACCTTGCAGCTGCTTTAGGAATATTGAGAAAAAAAGTTCTGGTCGTCGATATGGATCCGCAGGGGAACACGACGTCGGGGCTCGGCATCGACAAAAGGGCGCTCTCCGTGGAGCTGTACGATGCATTGAATAAAGAGGAAGAGATTGCCCAGGTGGTGTGCGCAACGACGAGCAAGAGGGTTCGATTACTGCCGTCGACCTCCGCATTGACGGGCTTTGAGATCGAGGCTGTGGGGCGGGAGCACCGTGAACGGATTCTAAAGGATACGCTGGAGCCGATTCGCGAGCGGTACGATTATGTTCTGATCGACTGTCCGCCCTCGTTGGGTCTGCTGAGTCTGAACGCGCTGTGCGCTTCGGGCAGTGTATTAATTCCCATTCAAACGGAATATTATGCACTCGAAGGGGTA
Source organism: Bacillota bacterium (assembly GCA_023393715.1). Taxonomy (GTDB): domain Bacteria; phylum Bacillota; class Clostridia; order Tissierellales; family Peptoniphilaceae; genus JAEXCD01. The sequence continues at coordinate 6,898 of JAEXCD010000003.1, read as the reverse complement.
AGCCAGCTTGTCGAAACCATCGACATGGTTCGCTCGGCCTTTCATCCGCAGCTGGCAATCGAGGGAGTATTGCTGACGCTTTTTGACGGACGGAATAATCTGGCGACGGACGTGATGAACGAAGTAAAAAAATATTTCGCAGATGAGGTATTCGATACGATCATTCCGAGAAGCATCCGTCTGGCGGAGGCTCCTTCGTACGGGGAGAGCGTACTGAGCTACGATCGAAAGTCCAAGGGCGCACAGGCGTACCTGGCGTTAGCGCGTGAAGTGATTCGTAAAAAAAGGAATGACAGGAGCAAGCGATGATACGAAAAAAGGGATTGGGAAAGGGCCTTTCTGCGCTCATTCCATTGTCAACGGAAGCGGAAGCACCGCGCGAAAAAAAAGCGGAATCGGAAGTGCGCAGCACAAAAACGACGGCCGGGAAGGCGCCCATGTCAAAGGCCGGGACGACGTCAAAGACTGAGATGCTGTCAAAGACCGGGACGGCGCCAAAAGTGGTGCCGACGGACGAACTCGGGACGGCTTTAAAAACGGCGTCTTCGAAAAGCGCTAAGTCTGAGGCCAAAGGGCCGTCGGCGACCAGCGTCAAAACGGTGAAAAAAGAGACGGTCCGAGCTGGAGCTGCAGCAGACGCTGCCGCGGCGGGCGAGGCGGCGACAAAACCGCAATCCCGAAAAAAGGCGGCAAATTCGGGAACGAGCGGGATGCGCACCTCGGATGGAAATACGTCGTCGGAGCGTTTTTCAGGCATGGTGCAGCTGCTTTCCATGGAAGAGCTTGAAACAAATCCGGATCAGCCGAGGAAATATTTTGCGGAGGACGCATTGGACGATTTAGCGGCCTCGATACAAAAATACGGTATTTTACAGCCCATTGTCGTCAAAAAGCATACGGCACCCGGCCGGGCGCCGTATGAGATCATCGCGGGTGAACGCCGTTTCCGCGCGGCGCAGAAGGCGGGTCTGAAGGAAATCCCGGCGGTGCTTCGCGAGGGCGAGCGACGGGAGACGACAATGCTGTCGGTTATCGAAAACGTGCAGCGAGAGGATCTCAATCCATTGGAGGAGGCGACGGCATATCAGCAGATTATGCGGGATCAGATGCTGACGCAGCAGCAGCTGGCAGAGGCGCTTGGAAAATCGCGCGCCTACATTGCCAATATCGTTCGACTGCTCAAGCTGGACGATGAGTCCCTGGATGCACTGTATCGAGGGCTGCTGACGTCGTCTCAGGCGCGGGCGCTGCTTTCAGAGCCGGATCTGAAAAAGCGCGCCCGATATCGGCAGCTTTTGGTGGAGGGGCGTACCAATGTCAACGCCGTGGAGAAAAAGACGGCTCCGGCCGCCAAAAAGGATGTTTTTTTGCAGGAGATGGAAACGCGTCTGAGCGAACATTTAGGAAGCCGTGTATCCATTCGCCCGAAGCGGAGAGGCTGGCATTTTCAGGTGGAATGCTATACGCAGGAGGATCTGAATCGCCTGTGGGCTCTGCTGATGGAGGGCGATCATGAATAAGTGGTCCGTTGAGGAGCTGTTGCAGCATACGGGCAGCCCGAATCCGCTTCCGGGCGGTGGCGGAGTGTGCGGCGTCATTGGCGCGTTGGCCGTTCAGCTGAATGAAATGGGCGTGCGCATTTCTGATCCCAAGGAAGAGCAGGAGTGGACGAAGCTTATGCTGCGCCGGCTTGACGCGGTTCGCGACGAATTGATGGCGCTTGCCGAAGCCGATGGGTATTCGTTTCAGGCTGTGCTTGAGGCGCGTCGCCGTCCAAAGGACGATCCCGAAAGAGGAGAAGCGATCGAACGGGGCTATGAAAAGGCGATTGAAATTCCCGAAAAAATGCTCGATAATCTGTTATCCTTATTAGAGTGGCAGGAGGAGCTGGCCGCCGGGACAAAGGCCTCCGTTTTTTCTGATGTGGCGACCGCGGCTGAATTGGCCTATACCTGCGTGGAGGCGGTGCTGTTCAACGTTTGGATGAACGTCGCGGCCTTGAAATCACCCGCATCGAGGGAGACGCACCTGCAGCGGGCGTCGAAGCTTTGGCGGCGGGCCGGAGCACTTCGCGAAACCGCTCGAGGTCGGGTTGCGGAAAAGTGGCCGCACTTTGCGGAATGGAAAGAAGAAAATCGGTGATTTTATGGATATTAGAACAATAGGAGCGATCGTTCTGACCCTGCTGGTACTCATATGCCTGTACTGGGTGACGAGTGCGGATAAAAAGCTGCGCCGTCTGCGGAAAAAATATGACACGCTTTTGCGCGGGCGAAGTGATGTCAGCCTCGAGGATCTGCTGATCGAATACGGGCAAAATTTAGAGCAGACGATGAGCCGGCAAAAGCGGATGGAGAAGGAGCTTGCCGGACTCAATGAGGTTGCGGTGGAAGAGGCCAAGCAGCGGGACGCGGCCTTTCAGGAGAGCCTGCAGGCGCTGGAGCACCGATCTGCGGCGGAGCTGCGCGAAATGGATCGGCGTATCAATGAGTCGTTTGTCGAGCTGAAGGACACGCTCACGGAGCATGTCGCTCATGTTCAACACGAGACGCATGCCACGATGGAGGAGGCCATTTCGCAGATTCAGCGCGAGGCGCATCAGTTTCAGGGACAGGCGGATCACCGAATGCAGAAAATCGAAGAGGATATCTATCTTCGATTCGAGGAAACGGAAAAGCAGCTCAATCTCACGAGACAGGCAACGTCGCAGGCGATCGACACGCTGGCCGCTAAGGCGGAGACCGATCTGAATCACGAGGTGCTTCGCCTGCGCGAGCAAATGTCCCTGACGCTTCAGCGCGTCGGACTGTATCGCTATAATGCGTTTGAGGAGCTGGCCGGCGAACAGAGCTTCAGCGTCGTCCTGCTCGACGATCACAACAACGGCATTCTTGTGACCAATATCTACGGACGCCAGGGCTCGTCGGTGTTTGCCAAGGAAATACGCAACGGCACGCCGCAGCAGAATTTATCGCCCGAGGAACAGACTGCGCTGCAGATGGCGAAAAATAACGGAAAATAAGGAAAAAGGAAAGTAAGTAACACGAACGATCGTTTTTTCGGTAAAATAGTATGGATCAGTAAGGCGACGATCCCCTTTGGAGGAGCTCTTCTGAGGGGCGTCTCCCGAATCCAGGGAGGTGCGAGCCGCTTTGAACAAAATCAAAAAATGGAGAGAGGAAAAACAAAATGGATGTAATCTCAATGTTGAAGCAGCGGATTAAAGGGAAAAACCTGACGATTGTTTTCCCTGAGGGCGAGGATGCACGCGTGCTGGGCGCGGCGACGAGACACCAGCGCGACGGCTTTCTGAGACCGATTGTTTTGGGAAATCTGGAGGAGATTGAAAAAACAGCGCAGGAAAACGGCTTTGCATTGACGGGATTGGAAATCATCGAACCGGAAAAATATCGCGACTATCAGCTTTTGGTCGATAAATTTGTCGAGTGCCGCAAGGGCAAGGTGACGGCGGAGCAGGCTTATGAGCAGCTGAAGAATCCGAATTATTTCGCTACGATGCTGGTCTATCTCGACCGTGCGTCGGGCATGGTCAGCGGTGCGGTCGGCACGACGGGAGACACGATCCGTCCGGCGCTTCAGATTCTGAAGACGAAGCCGGGCATGAAGCTCGTCAGCGGTGCGATGGTGATGATCGGGCCGAACGATCAGCGCTACCTCTTTGCGGATACGGCCGTCAACATCAACCCGAGCGCAGAGGATCTCGCAGAGATCGCCAATGCGGCGGCGGAAACGGCGAAGGGCTTTGAAATCGATCCGAAGGTTGCGATGCTGTCCTTCTCGACGATGGGTTCGGCGCACTCACCGGAGCAGGAAAAGGTCGCTGAGGCGACGAAAATCGCAAAGGAGCGTTTCCCGGAGCTGGTCGTCGACGGCGAATTGCAGTTTGATGCAGCGCTGATTCCGGTGGTCGGTGCGCGAAAAGCGCCGAATTCTCCGGTAGCAGGCCACGCGCGCGTCTTTGTGTTCCCGGATCTGCAGTCGGGCAATATCGGCTACAAGATTTCCGAGCGTCTGGGCGGCTTTGAGGCGCTTGGACCGATTCTTCAGGGCATTGCCAAGCCGGTCAATGATCTCTCCCGCGGCTGCTCGGAGGAGGACGCCTACAAGCTGGCGATCATTACGGCGGCGAGCGCCTTAGCGTAATCCGGAAATGAGTGCCCGGAAAGCGCCGGGGGAGCGAGTGCCGAGCCTGAACGAGCAGGCCGTCCAAAGGAGGCGCAGAAGCTATTACATCGCGATCGGCGGCGTGTTCTTCGCGTTTGCCGTCGTGATGGCGCTGAATCCGAATTCGGTGCCGGTGCCTGAACTAAGTGCCGTTTTTGTTGCGGCTCTGGCCGTGTGGCTCACCGCGGAATGGTGGAAGAGGCGACATGAGCTCGTGGAGGAAAAGCTCAAGATCGAGCGCTGGAATCGCCTTGAGCGCGTGTCAGTGGTCTGTTCTCTGATGGGCTTTGCCTTTTACGTCATGAGCGAACCCAAGACGCTGCATTGGCTCATCATCTTTGTTCTGGGGACGAGCTTTGAGGCGGTTGCCCAGTATCAAAACGGACGGTGGATTCGAAAAGCGCCGCCCCCGGCACAGCCGACGGTACGCACGCGCGGACGCACCGTGGTGATGGAGCAGCTAAAGCCAAAGGATAAATAAAGAAGCCGGATCCGACGGATCCGGCTTTTTCATGAGCAAGCACTTCTTTCGCGCGCAAACAGATAGAAAAACGCCGAAGACGACGTCTTCGGCGTTTTTGGCGCCTCCGCGGAATGGAGGTCATCCCGCAGCGGCGAAGAGTTTTACTGTTTTTTATGGCGCATCTTCTGTACCTCGCGGTGGGTCTTGTTCAGCAGGTCGTTTTTCAACGACCAGAGATCCTGAGACAGATCGACGCGGTAGATGTGCGGGTTGTCGAGGCGCTTATATTCCTCCCAGAGGGAGTCGATTTCCTGCTGGCAGTACGCGCGTCGCTCCTGCAGTGAGGGCAGCGTATACACGAGCCGTCCGCCCTGGAAAATTTTCTCGTGCAGCCTGCGCGCGCGGAATTGAGACAGCGTGGTGCGCTTCCATGTATAGACGGGATCGAAAATCTCGTATTCGCCGGAATCGTCGATTTTTTCGTCGTGCAGCGTGATTACATCGGCAATCGCCTTGCCGCTCTCCTGCTCGTAAAGCCGATAGACCGACTTAAATCCGGGCGTGGTGATCTTTTCGACATTTTCCGAGATTTTAATCTTTGCGACGATTTCGCCGTTCTGTTCGATGGCCACCAATTTGTATACGCCGCCGAAAACGGGATCGCTCTTTGCGGTAATCAGATTTTCGCCCACGCCAAAGCTGTCGATCTTGGCGTCCTGCGCGAGGATATCCGAGATCTTGTATTCGTCGAGCGAGTTGGATACGACGATTTTAGCGTCCTCAAAGCCTGCGGCGTCGAGCATTTTGCGCGCTTTTTTCGAGAGATAGGCGATATCGCCGGAGTCGAGGCGAATACCGCCGGGGCGATAGCCCATGGGGACGAGCACCTCCTGAAAGGCGCGGATGGCGTTGGGGACGCCGCTCAGCAGGGTGTCGTAGGTATCGACCAGAAGAACGCAGTTTTCCGGGTACGTTTGCGCATAGGCGCGGAACGCATCAAACTCGGTGGGAAACATCATAACCCAGCTGTGCGCCATGGTGCCGAGCGCGGGGACGCCGAAGGTGCGATCGGACAGGGTGTTGGCCGTACCGACGGCGCCGGCGATGTAGGCGGCCTTTGCACCAAGGGTGGCGGCATCCGGCCCATGTGCCCGGCGCGAGCCAAATTCCATGACGGGACGTCCCTGTGCCGAGCGCACGATGCGCGCCGTCTTGGTCGCGATGAGGGATTGGTGATTGACCGTCAGGAGAAGCATGGTCTCGATGAGGGTTGTCTGCAAAATCGGTCCGCGGACGGTGACGATGGGCTCACCCGGGAAGATTACGGTTCCTTCGGGAAGCGACCAGACATCACAGGTGAACGAGAAGCGGGCGAGATAATCCAGAAAGCGTTCGTCAAAAATACCGCGGCCGCGTAGATAGGCGATATCGTCCTCTTCAAAGTGCAGTCCGCTCAGATACTCGATGAGCGATTCGAGTCCGCAGAAGATGGAAAATCCGCCGTCATCCGGAATGGAACGATAGAAGATATCAAAATAAGCAATCGTATCCTCCATCCCGTGCTCAAGATATCCGTTGCTCATGGTCATTTCATAAAAATCGGTCAGCATGGACAGATTTTCCTGTGCTCGGATGGTCATAATATCCTCCTAACGTATCGGTAATGAGTTATTTCCTACCATTATAACGGAATGAGGGAAAAAGGGGAAAGAAAGTCGGCGCAGAAAAAAGAGCGTCCGTGCTGCGCGGCAAGGGAGGAAGCTGTGCTACAATGAAGGCGACAGGGAGGGAGCATGAGATGAAGTGGAAAAAATACCGGAAAAGCGATCGCCATTCCTATACCTTCGGCGCTTTTCCGACGATGGAGCTGATCGATTGTCACGCGGACTGGGTTTTGGAGATTCTGATTTCCGAGCAATTTTCGGAACGGGAGCCCTTCGTGGCGCGACTGAAGCGGGAGGGCATCCCATACCGCATCGACGATCGGGATATTCGCCGGCTTTCGCCCAAGGGCAATGTCTATGTGATCGGCGTCTTTGAGAAAAAAGCAGCGCCGGTACGGGACAAAAACCATCTGGTGCTCGACCGGGTGTCGGACATGGGCAATCTGGGCAGCATCGTGCGCACCATGCTGGCCATGGGCATTGAGGATTTGGTGCTGCTCGGAACGACGTGCGATCTCTATGACCCGAGAACCGTGCGCGCTTCCATGGGCGCCCTGTTTCACATTCGCCACGCGCAGTATGAGAC
>JAEXCD010000105.1 GCA_023393715.1 Bacillota bacterium | reverse complement strand
CGCATGATCTTGTCCGACTCGTCAAACAGCGTCGGGATGAACCGCAGCGCGATCGAAATCATCATCGCGAGCTCATGCGCCGGAAAACGGATTACCTTAAGCGGCTTCATCAGCGCCTCCAGTCCGTCCGTCAGCGCCAGCGGACTCGTCGTAAAGGTGAGCAGCGACGTACCTAATACCAGAAGCATGATTCGGATTGCGATGAAAAACGCTTTGCTCAGGCCGGCATCCGTGATGCTGAACACCCAAAAGGAAGCGATGACATTGCCCGGCGTTGTCAGCACGTTGATGATGAAGGTCAGAAGAACGATGGCAAAAAGCGGCCGCAGACCCCTGAACAATCGCTTCGCCGGCACCTGTCCGAGAAACATTACGCCCATGATGAGGCAAAACGCAGCGAGGTAGCCCCAGTAGGTCTCGATAAGAAACACCGAAACCATATAGGCGATGGTCAGCAAAATCTTGACGCGGGGATCCAGGCGGTGAATCGGTGTGTCCGCTGAGATATACTGTCCTATCGTTACGCGCTCACTCATGACGCACCCCCCTCCTCTGTTCGAGGTACGCCTTCATCGCCGAAAACGCCTCTCCTACCGTCAGGGCGCGGTCGTCAATCTCGTGTCCCTCCGCCCGAAATTTGCGCAGGAAGCGCGTGATCTGCGGGACAGACAGCCCGATTTTTTCGAGCTCCTCCTCGCGTGCAAAAACGGCGCGCGGCACATCGTCCATCACGATTCGCCCCTTTTCCACCACGATAATCCGCGTGGCGTGCGCCGCAATATCCTCCATCGAATGCGTCACCAAAACAATGGTCATCTGCGGATTCGAATCGTACAGTCGCTGAATTTCGGATAAAATCTCGTCCCGGCCGCGCGGATCAAGTCCCGCCGTCGGCTCATCCAGAATCAGATACGACGGCTTCAACGCCAATACCCCGGCAATCGCGACGCGGCGCTTTTGTCCGCCGGACAGATCAAACGGCGAGAGCTGCGCATAATGATCAAAATCGAGGCGCACCGCATCCATGCTCCATCGAACGCGTTCTTCGATCTCCGCTTCGGACAAACCCAGATTTTTCGGGCCGAATGCGATATCCCGATATACCGTATCTTCAAACAGCTGATCCTCCGGATATTGGAACACGAGCCCGACGCGCTGCCGCAGCTGCCGCAGGTCAGCCTTCGGATCCGTTGTCGTAATCCCGTCGACCTCAACCGTTCCCTCGTGCGGCAGATTCAATCCGTTCATGTGCTGTACGAGCGTCGATTTCCCCGATCCCGTGTGACCGATGAGACCGATGTACTCGTGCTCCCCCACGCTCAGGTCAATGCCGTCCAGAGCGACGACCGGATTTTTCGAATCTCGGTTGTAGAAAAAGCGCACCTGCTTAAAATCCATACTCATCGCAGCGCCTCCAGCAATTCCTCCACGGTCAGCGCATCCGCCGGCACATCAAAGCCTGCCTCATGCAGCAAAAAGCCAAGCTCCGTCACCTGCGGCACATCCAGCGCCAGCGAGCGCATGCGTTCCACCTGAGAAAACACCTCCCGCGGCGTCCCCTCCAGAGCGATACGGCCTGAATGAAGCACGATTACGCGGTCGGCTTCGACGGCCTCCTCCATATAGTGCGTAATCAGAACGACCGTTTTTTTCTCCACGCGGTTTAGATAGCGTATGGCCTCGATAATCTCACGGCGGCCGATTGGATCGAGCATGGCCGTCGGCTCGTCCATCAGGATACAGCTCGGGCGCATCGCCAAAACGCCCGCGATGGCCACGCGCTGCTTTTGTCCTCCGGACAGGTGATACGGCGCGCGAAGCCGGTAATCGTACATCTCGACGGCACGAAGCGCCTCATCGACGCGATTTCGAAGCTCGGGATGCGGCACCCCCAGATTTTCCGGGCCGAAAGCCACATCCTCCTCGACCACCGAGGCGACCATCTGATTGTCCGGATTCTGAAAAACAATGCCGCAGTTTTCGCGGATATCCCACAAATGCGCTTCCTCCGACGTATCCATGCCGAGCACGCGGATATGTCCTTCCGTGGGCAGCATCTGAGCATTCAAAAGCCGGGCCAGCGTCGATTTCCCCGACCCGTTATGCCCGAGGATGGCTACAAACTCTCCTTCGCCAATCGTCAGATTGATGCCATTGATCGCCCGCGCCGGAAGCACATCCTGTGCGTGCGGATATTCGTAGATCAGATCCTCTACTTCAATAATCGGCCGCGAAAAGCGCCGACTGGGTTGTCCGTTTTCAAGCTCGTTTGGCAACGCGCACACCTCCGCCTCAATAAGTCCCCTCGTTTCTCGAGTAACTCGTATAACTCTCATACACCACGACCGGCGTATATACTTCATACTGATAGAACAGCTTTTCCGCGACGTCCGGCGGCAAATTGATACAGCCGTGACTGCCGTAGTTCATGTAGATTTCCCCGCCGAATTCCGTGCGCCACGGCGCATCGTGCAGACCGACGCCGCCATAATTGATGGGCATCCAGTAATGCACCGGCGTTTCATATTCGGATAAGCCGTCAAAATTACGTCCGGTCAATTTGACATTTTCCTCCCGGGACCAGATGTAATTCACGCCGACCGGCGTCGCATGCGTCAGGACGCCCGAAACGATATCCGTGTCCAAGAATAATGCGCCGTCGACATACGCCCAGAGATGCTGCCGTGACAGATCGACCTCAATGTACGTATTGCCGATGTCGCTGCTGCCGCGCTGATCTCCGGCGTAATAGTTGTAGGCAGGCTGCAGCTCGACGCTTTCCCCGGCCTGAATGGCGTGCTCCAGCTCTTCAAGCGTCCCTGCAACGTCCATTTGCCAGCCATAAATGCCGGGCGGCACCGTAACCGGTCCCAGCCCCGTCGCCTCAAACTGCCGCGTCGTGCCATACGTATCGGTCTCCACCGCCATTTTGACAACCCAATCCTCGAGCGCCTGACGGTTCAGGTGCCAGTTATGCTGCTCGTCCTGGGTATACATGTCCAAAAGCGCGCGTCCCGCCAGGACATACTCGGCATCGCCGATCCTGTACGTTATCTTCATGGCGACAATTTTCTTAATATTTTCAAACTCCGCAAGCAGCTCAGGGTCATCCTTGCGCACCGTCGGCTCCGTGTACACATTGCGCACGTCGACCACGTCCTCCGTATCGGCAAACGCGTTCAAAACATCCTCCCGGAGCACATCGATATCGACGCGCGTCCCCTCTACCTCGGGAACGATGCGCGCGCCCTCGTCGTCGATCTGCAAATACGCATTCTCGGTCTGGGTTCCTTCCTCGTCAAAGGCCGAATCCATCAGCAGAAAAGCCAGTTTATTCTCATCGTAGGACACCTCATACTCCACCGTGTATTCATGCGGTGAGAATATTGCCAGCGGCCAAGCAAAGGCATTCTGATCAAGGCGCGGCTGTCCGATAATATTGCGGCGATAGTTAAACTGAGACTCCCGGATATCCGCCGTTTCGCCAAACTTGCCGTTAAAGCGAATCGAACGGTCCTCGCTCTGATAGAGAAAAACGCCATCCTTGGGCCGCAATGAGCGATCGTTTCCGTTCACCCTCGTATTTGGGAAAGTACGTTGTGAGAACAAAATACACCCCAGAAGGTAAATCAGGAGCACTGCAAAAACGATTACGGTCAGCCTTTTATGCTTTTTTACAAAAGAACGCATAATCTCCTCCGAATTTATTCATTTAACCCTCGTCTATTTTACACTATATATCGCTATTACGTAAGGTGTCTGCCCGGCGCTTGCGCATTTCCGACATTCAACACGGCAAAAAGAAGAATGCGGTCATATCTCTATGCCTCTTCGACCGAACTTGCCGGGCAGCTGTCCAGCGTCAGCAGAAGTGCCATCTTGAAATTTTTCGGAGCCTTCACAAAATGAAGTCCTCCCTTTGCAAAATGGAAGTTCTCTCCCGCCTTAATCGAATGCTCCTGTCCCTCGTAGCCGATCACCCCTTCTCCGTCCAGTGCAAAAATGAGCGCCTCCCCGGGCGCGGCATGCTCGGAAAGTCCGGTTCCTTTGTCAAAGGACATCACGACAAACTTCATCTTATCGTTGTGTACGATGTCCATGTTGACGATTTTCCCTTCCTGATACGGCACCAATTCAGCCAGCCTGAAGACGTCCCCGGCCTTAATCGCATTATTCATTTTATCCTCCTTTTGAATGGATATCTCTGTATGGACTGCTCCTTCGGATGTGCGCATTCCAACCGGTATGTCCGGCTGCGCCAATACGCTCTCTCCGGCGTGCAGATTTTTTTGATATCCGTGTGCTCCGTACATTTCGAGGCTGCCCTGCGCAACCAGAATCAGCTTGTAATACGGAAATATCTCCGCGCTGATATCGGTGTCCGGCGCCATGGAAAAATACGTGATGTCATTCCTTCCGTCCTGAATCCGCTTCGAGATCGTGCATCCCGGAACCGGAACATTTTCTCCTGCTATGGAGAATACTTCTCCGACAATTTCCTTCATGGCTCACTCCTTCTAAATGAGATCGGTCAGATGCGCTCCTGTCTCGGCGCACGAGAAAAGACCGGGAACGCGGCGTCCCGAACCGCGCGTGTCAGACTCCTGCCTCGGCGCACGAGAAAAGGCCTGCCGAGAAAGCAAAGCCGTTTTCCGTGCCGTAGATGCTGCTTTTGGTTCATCCTTTGAAATGCTCTTTGGCAAACTCCATATCCTGAACCAGCTCTACCGTCCCGAGATAATGCCCGTTTTTATCCCGGACGGCCATGTAGGTGACCAGCATGGTGCGCCCGTTCTTCTCCATCCAGACGGGAACACTGTCCCGCAGCCCTTTTCTGAAATCATCGAGAATCGAGCGCACCATTGGCTCGATCTTCGGCGGATGACACGAGAAGACCTCACGGTCGATTGCCATCCCGGGGCGCTTGAACACTTTCGGTCCCTCGTTGAAGAAGCGATTGATATTGCCTGCATCGATGAAGCTGATTTCCAGCGGAATCGTGTTCAAAAGGGCTGTAAGCTGCTCGACGGTCATGTGTCCTCCGGGCATTACAATCTCTCCATCGAGCGGAGCCGCCTTTTCAGGCAGTTTATCCTCTGCTTCCCTCCACTCTGTATCTCCAACGCCAAAGCAACGGGCATAGCCCTTCGAATCATGGTAGATGCCAAACCACTCGTCCTCTGTAAAGTTCACAGCGCATATGGGGAAGAGAATATTTTGTTCTTTGTAGATCATCTCTTCTGCACGCCTTAAAGCAGCATTGAGGCGGAGATTCCACGCCTCATCATGCTCGCCTTCTCCGGCAAGCGCGGCAAGCTCATCACGGATCTCATCGTCTACTGTCCACATAACATCGGAGGGACCCGACACCCCGTACTTGACCTTTAGGTGGGGGTACAGCAGATCGCCCTTCTTTGCGTAGTGAATGGACAGCTCACGTATCTTCTCGAAAAGCGCTTCATCCCTTTCGGTATGAAACTGAGCCAGCAGTGCGGTAAGCGCTTCGTTTTCCTTCGTAAGCGTATAAAGAGGATGTCCGGGAATGGCAATCAGCTCAGCTGCGCGGGCATTGTTATCCGAATCATCCTTCCCCGGGAACGAACCCCGTTTTTCCGGCTCTTCTGCAGCCGTCCGGCGCATGACAGACTCTGCCACCGCCTTCTCGGCACCTGCGATTCTTTCTTCCGCCGTTGCCCCGTGAAACAACGCAGAATGAACATCACAAAGCCTTTGCACTTCTGCGAGCGGCGTTCCTTCCTTTAAGAGCTCCTGTTCCGCCTCCATGATTTCCGAGGCCTCAACATCACTGAAATTCTTTACAAAATCAGCACGCACACGTTCGAGATCCTCCCCCGCTCCAAGCCTCCTGAGATATCCCTTAAGCAGGTTTATGCGGCTTTCCGGTTCACTTTCCGAAAGGACGTGCTCGCGGCCATCCTTCCTGCCGCCAGCCGCGCCCGGCATCTCGCCGGCAAGCTCAAATCCATTCGACAGGAGCGCTGTGACAACATCCATCATGGAGATATTCTTCATCCTTGCTCCCTTTGGTATGGTTGTCAGCTTCCCGACTGAATTTAACATTACCTTCCTGGTCACTTCGGTAAAGCCAAGACCTGCCAAAAGGTCAATCAGCTCCGGGAATTCCTTTGTGAGTTCGTATACGCTCTTACTTAAATCTATTTTCTTTGCCATAATCAGCACCTCCTGTTTCTTGTTCCATTATGCATTATAGACTGAAGAGGGTATTCGCGGTATGTTGTGTAAACAACATTTTTGTTTTTTCGGACCAGCGCAGGCTGTTTCTCTGAGGCGCCCGCATCGTCTCCGCCCTTTCTTAAAGAGGACAAAAAAGGATGCAGCACCGCTGCATCCTTTTTTGTCCTCCTTTTTTCATTCCTGTGCCGGAAAAATTTCCCGCGCGCCGTCCGCTGCCCGCGAAATAATAAAGTGAGCCTCGCGCCCCGTTTTCTCGCGATATGCCGCCGCAACCTGCGCGCAAAAGGCGTCGATCACCTCGTTTTGAACGATGGCGATGGCGCAGCCGCTGAAGCCTGCGCCCGTCATGCGCGCTCCGTAACAGCCTTCGACCGCATTGGCCGCAGCCGTGATCGCATCCAGCTCCGGCCCGGTCACCTCGTAATCCTCGCGGATGGAGTCGTTGCCCTCGCGAAGCAGCTCGCCCAGGCGAATCAGATCGCCGTCCTCCAGCGCCTTCACCGCCTGATGGACGCGCGCATTCTCCGTCACGGCGTGCCGCGCGCGCTTCCTCAGAACCGGATCCTCCAGCGCCTCGACCAGCGGCAAATCGGCTGAGGTCAGCTCGCACAAATAGGAAACGGGCTTTTCTTTCTGTAAAAGCGTCAGCGCGCGCTCGCACTCGCTGCGCCGTTCGTTGTATTTTGAATCCTTCAGTTCACGGCGCTTGTTCGTATTCATGATGACAATAGACGCGCCCGGAAGCGTAAAGGGAACATCGCGATGCTCCTCGCAGCTGGTGTCCAGCGCCATCGCGTGATCCTTTTTCCCAAAGCCGATCACATACTGATCCATCACGCCCGAATGCAGCCCAAAAAACTCATTTTCACACCACACGCCGGCATGAACCAGCTCGATGCGGGCGATCTGCTCACGGTAAAACAGCGCATTGACGATCTCGCCGAACAGCAGCTCCACGCTCGCCGACGAGCTGAGCCCCGAACCGTTTGGAATATTGCCGCAGATGACCGCATCAAAGCCTCCTGACGGATATCCAAGCGTTTCCAGATACCGAAGCACTCCCACCGGATAATTGACCCAGCCGCGCGTCTCGTCGTATTCCGGGAGCGGAAAGGACACCTCGCCCGCCTGCTCGAGATTCACGCTGTACAGCCGAAGCACATTGTCTTCATTCGCTCGCACGATCGCGTAGGTTCCGATGTCGATTGCGCAGGGAAACACCAGCCCGCCATTGTAATCGATATGCTCTCCGATGAGGTTAATCCGGCTCGGCGCAAAAAAATAGCGGCAGGCTTCATCCGCTTTGCCAAAGCGCGCGCAAAACTGTTGATCTAAAACACCTTTAATCTGCTGATCCACGCGTATCCTCCAACTCTTCCAATACGATATCCACCTGCCACTCCAGCCGTTGTCCCGCTTCAATCCACCCCACGCGGCGGTTGGCAATGGCCCGGTCCAGCCGGTCGTAATAGCCGTTCGTCGGCTCTAATGCAATGTTTGATTCCCCTTTGAATCCGCCTGTCGTAATCCACACGCCCAGGTACGGGAGCTGCTCCGGATCGTATCGAAGGCGATAGCGCACGCCCTGCTTCGGGTAGCGTATGCCGATGTCTCCCTCCCTGACCGGCTGCGTCCCATAGAACTTAAACGTGTGATTGCGGGGATAATTTCGAAGAAGACGGATATCGAAATTCCATACCTCGTCGTTTTGAACGTTCTCATAATTCATCGCCGTATCGCCCAGCTCCAGCACCGCGCCGTCGTCAAACCGCGCGAGATCGTGCAGCGCCCAGAGCCACGGAAGCGTCTCGGCTCCGAGATTTTCCAGGCGGTAGCGCAGGCGCACGACGTTTTGCACCAATGCGATCTCCCGCTCCAGCCGCAGCGGCATCGACGGAAGATCCAGTCGCGCTGCTGCGCGCTGATCCGCAAGCACTTTTTTACCGTGCGAAAGCGTCGACCGCGACGCGAAGTCGATCGGCGTCCACGCGCCCGACCACGCATCGCCGTGGTCATTCAGTTCATCGGCACACTGCGGAATACGGCAGGGATCGATCGACGGAATCGCGTCGTCCAGTCCCGAGGTATCGTAGTCCGAAAAATGAGCGCCGGGGAAGGGGCGTCGATAGCCCCTTCCCCAGTCTGCGGTTTCGATTTCTTCGTCCGACACATGCTCCGGGCACAGCGCGCCCTTCGGCTGGAACAGCGCTTCGAAGCGCTTCGGCTTGAAATAGATCGACCGAATCTTGAAGCCCACCTCCGGCAACGCTACGACGCGAAGGTATTCGTTGTTGAGCACCACGGCGGCCGGATGCCTTGCGTCCTTCAGATGTTCCATTACTTTTTCCGCATGGTCTTCTGAATATCCAATGCCACGGCAATGACGATCACCGCGCCCTGGAAGACATACGTCATCTCCGGCGATATGCCGAGGAACTGCAGGCACACCTTCAGCATCTCAAAGATGACGACGCCAAGGAGAATGCCCGGAACGGTACCGATGCCGCCCGCCGTTGAGACGCCGCCGATGGTCGCCGCCGCGATGGCCTCGAGCTCGTATCCCGTTCCCGCGGAAACCGCCGCAGAACCGGTCTTTGCCGCGAGCAAAAAGCCCGCGACGCCGTACAGCAGTCCCGCCAGCGCAAAAATCTTGATTTTCGAACGGCGCGTATTGACGCCGGATACCTCGGCCGCGATCTCATTGCCGCCGATGGCGTACATGTATTTTCCGTAGCGCGTGTGATTATACAAAACGTACATCACCACGCCGATGGCGAGCGCCACAAAAAAGATCCACGGGATATTCAGCGAGCCGATCGAAAGCCCCTGCGTTCCAAACTCATTGAAGTTTTCCTGGAAGGAGCCGATCGGCTGATTTCGCGACAGCATCTGATTAAAGCCGTAGATCGCGATTTGCGTGCCCAAGGTCGCGATAAACGCCGGCACATTGAGCAATGCGACGACCAGCCCGTTGAAGAGCCCCAACAGAAGTCCCACCGCCATGGTTGCGGCGAGCGCCAGGAAAATCGACGATCCGGCCAGCTCCTTGTACAGGATGGACGGCGCATCCACACGCTGCATCATCGCTCCGGCGAGCACCGCCGTCAAGCCGACGATACGTCCGGCGGACAGATCCGTCCCGCGGATGATGAGGCATCCCGAAACGCCCAACGCGATGACAAATCGCACGGAAACGTTCAGCAGCACGTTTTTGAAGGTGCCCCAGTTTACAAAGTTTTTCGCAGCGAATGCCGTATACACCACCATGACCAAAATCACGACGATCAGTGCATTCTCCACCAGCCAGTTTTTTACATTGCGTTTTGCCGGTCCGGCAACCGCCGCCTGATTTTTATCCGACATGAGTTTCCTCCTCTTGTTCCTCTTTTGGCGCTTTGTCCGCGATCTTTTTGCGGAACTGTGTCGCGAGCTCCATGACCTTTTCCTGTGT
>JAEXCD010000110.1 GCA_023393715.1 Bacillota bacterium | reverse complement strand
TCCATCCGTATTCTCATCGTTGTTCAGCTCTTCCGCGGTCAGCTGATACTTCAGGGACGGGTCGTTAAAATGCAGTCCGCGCTTGTTGAAGGAACGGCTGCGGTATTCAAACCACAGTACAATGATGATGAACGTAGCGATCGTGACGATTGCTGAAGGAATCAACGCAGCAGTCGCCGTCGTCCCCAAAGATTCGATCGGAATGACGTTTTGAATCGACGGCGAGCCGGGTCCCCACATCGACCACGTCCAGCAGCCGGCCGAAATCGCGGCGGGCATCAGGCGACGCGTCAGATTTGCGCTTCGGAACATTTCCAGCGCGATCGGATAGACGACGAAGAAAACGACGAAGCCGGAAATACCGCCATACGTCAATACGCCGGTAATCACCATAATGATCGAAGCGGTAAAGCGTCCCTTCGAAAAGCTCGAGATCCAGATCGCAATCGAGCGAGCCGCTCCCGTGAACTGGTATACGGCGCCAAATAATGCACCGAGGAAGAAGACGAGAAAATAAGACGAGAAATATTTCGCCGCCGCCGGCATAAAGTCATTTTTCAACCCTGCCAGGATCGCGATGTCCTGCTGCGCAAACAGCGCAGAGAAGATCAGGACGAAAACCGTCACCAACGGTGCAAGAATCAGCGCGGAGACCTGCTTAAACGCCAATACACCGAACAGGATAATCGCCACTAATAAGGTGAGTTCACCAAGATTCATATTGCCTCCTTAAGAATAATAAGTAATAAAGACTCCGCTGCGGGGCGAGCGGTAGGGTCTCGCCCCGCAGACGGGGGGAGTATGCTTATTTGAGACCCATCAGCCCCTCACGGAAAATCGATGCGTCCATCAGTCGGACGCCGCCTTCATCGATAATCGGTGCGAAATCCATGAGATCCAGAACCTGTGTTTGAAGATCCACACCCGGCGCAATCTCGACGAGATGCACGCCATCCTGACGAAGCTCGAACACCGCGCGCTCCGTGATATACATTACCGGCTGCTTCGTCGCGCGTGCGTAATCGCCGGAGAATGTGATCTGTTCGACCTGCTTCATGAATTTTTTCGATTTTCCTTCGACATCGATCACTAATTTGCCGTCCTCGACATGTTCTTTGAGGCCGCCGGCGGTAAAGGTGCCGCAGAAAAATACGCGCTTCGCATTTTGCGTGATGTTGATGAATCCGCCGCAGCCTGCAATTCTCGGGCCAAATTTGGAAACGTTGATGTTCCCGGCCTCATCCGTCTCCGCCAGTCCCAGGAATGCAAAGTCGACGCCGCCGCCGTCATAAAAGTCAAACTGATACGGCTGGTCCATGATCGCCTCGGCATTGACTGCGCCACCGAATTTCGGGCCGCCCTGCGGCACCCCGCCGACGGGGCCTGCTTCGACGGTCAGCGTCATATAGTCGCCGATCCCCTCTTCGTTCGCCACCATGGAGATGTATTCCGGGATACCGATGCCGAGATTGACCACGGTATCGCGGGTCAGTTCCATGGCCGCGCGGCGGCCGATGATCTTCTTCGGACTCATCTTTGGATACTCGAGGCTGCCCAGCGGAACTTGGTACGCGCCGGACATCGATCCGTCCTCGGCACAGCCCTGGCACTGCATATGCATCTTCTCCGAGCTCGCCACAACGATTGCATCGACATAGATTCCCGGAATTTTGACCAGCTTGGGATCCAGCGTTCCGTTCTTCACGACCTTCTTAACCTGAACGACAACCTTGCCGCCGCAGTTGTGGACAGCCTGCGCAATAGATGTCGCCTCCGTCGAAGCCACCTCGTCCTGAAGGGTGACGTTGCCGTTCTCGTCCGCGTAGGTGCCGCGAATGAAGCCGACATCAAATTTTAAGGCTTTATAGAGCAAGCGCTCCTCGCCCAGGACATTGACGAGCGCGACGATATCCTCCTTCGTTACGTCGTTCAGCTTACCACCCTCGACGCGCGGATCCGCGAAGGTGTTCATGCCGACATGGGTCAGCGTTCCGATGCGGTTCCCTGCGATATCGCGATACAGGTGCGACAGCGTACCCTGCGGCAGGTTGTACGCCTCTACCTTATTGTCCTTAATCAATTCGACCAGCTTCGGCACCATATTGTAGTGTCCGCCGATGACGCGCTTGAGCATTCCCTCGTGCGCAAAGTGGTCTGCGCCGCTGCCGTCGCGGTTGCCCTGTGCCGCCGCATAGTACAGCGTCAGATTCCTCGGCTCGCCGCTTTCCACAAAGCGCTGTTCCAACGCAGTCGTCAGCTCCTCCGGCATGCCGCTTGCAACAAATCCGCTCGTCGTAATGGTATCGCCGCTTTTTACAAGCTGTGCGGCCTCCTGCGGCGTGATAATTGGCTTGAAACTCATTTCAAACTCCTCTCAACGTTACACTTATCTGCCGGTGAAGTTCTTTTCTTTTCTCTTCTCCAAAAACGCCGTCATGCCCTCTTTTTTGTCCTCTGTTGCGAACGACAGACCGAACAGGTTGGCTTCCAGCTTCAGGCCGCTCGCCAAATCGGTGTCCATACCCGTATTGATCGCCTGCTTTGCCAGGGAAACAGCAAACGGGCCATTCTTCATGATGCGTCCCGCCATCGCCTTGCAGTAGTCCATTAGCTCTGCCTGCGGTACGACGTGGTTCGCCAGACCGATGCGCATCGCTTCTTCCGCGCTGATCATGTCGCACGTGAAGATCAGCTCCTTTGCGCGTCCCTTGCCAACCAGTCTCGGCAAACGCTGCGTGCCGCCGAAGCCCGGCAAAATGCCCAGACCACACTCGGGCTGTCCGAATTTCGCATTGTCCGAAGCAACGCGGATGTCGCAGGCCATGGCGATTTCACAGCCTCCGCCCAGCGCAAACCCGTTGACCGCTGCAATGGTGACCTTTTCCATGTTCTCCAACAGCTCAAAGCTCTCCTTCGCCAGCAGTCCCATCGTGCGTCCTTCCGGAGC
>JAEXCD010000074.1 GCA_023393715.1 Bacillota bacterium | reverse complement strand
GTTTAAGGAAGTCGGCGAGGCATATTCCATTCTGTCGGATGAGGAAAAGCGCAAAATGTACGATACGTACGGCGCGGCCGCTTTTGAAAACGGCGGGGCAAATCCGGGTGCCGGGTTTGGCGGCTTCGGCGGATTTGGTGGGTTTGGCGACGTATTTGGCGATATTTTCGGCGATTTGCTCGGAGGCGGCCGACAGCGTCGCCGGGATCCGAATGCGCCGCGGAGCGGCGCGGATGTCCGCGTCGAGCTCGATCTGACGTTTAAGGAAGCCGTGTTTGGCTGCAAAAAGGAAATTACGCTGACGCGCGACGTACAGTGCAGCCATTGCCATGGAACGGGCGGCGCAAACGGCGCGCCGCGCAAAACGTGTCCGACCTGCGGAGGAAGCGGCGTTGTAAATCGGCAGACCAATTCGCCCTTTGGCCGCATTGTCAACACGGTAACATGTCCGACCTGTGAAGGACGGGGGAGCGTCGTGGAGACGCCGTGTCACGAGTGCCACGGAACAGGCCGCGAAAATCAGCAGGTGCGCATTTCAGTCAACATTCCCGCCGGAGTCGATGAGGGCAACATTTTGCCGATGCGCAGTCAGGGTCACGAGGGCGTCAATGGCGGACCGAACGGAGATTTATATGTGGTGCTGCACGTAGGACAGCACGAAATTTTCCATCGAAAGGGCTCGGACATCTATTTTGAGCTGCCGATTTCCTTTGTTCAGGCGACCCTGGGCGACCAGGTCGAGGTGCCTACGCTCTCGGGGACGAAGGAATTCACTATTCCGGAGGGAACGCAGACCGGAGCGCGGTTTACGCTGCGCGGAGAGGGCGTCCAAAACGTGCGGACAAAGCGGAAGGGTGATCTCGTGTTCACGGTTCGCGTTGAGACGCCGAAGAATCTCAACGCCGAGCAGAAGAAGGCGTTGAAGGAATTTGGCAAAACGATGGGGCAGCACACGACGGAGCGGCACAGAAACTTTTTTGATAAGGTAAAGGACTTGTTTGACTGATGAATACGGATTATTTAAGGCTGAGTATCCGCTATTCGGCGCGGATGGATGAGGCGGTGAATGATCTCGTGCTGCAATCGGGCATGATTGGCTCTGAGGTGGTCGATCCGAGGTCGGTGGAGCGATACGAAAACGCGGCTCCCGAGTGGGAGCTGTCTTCGCGTCAGGAGCTGCTGGATGCGCAGAAGCGCCAGGCGGAGACGGATTTATCGGACGACCAGGTCGTTCAGCGCATTTATTTTACGGCAGACGAATCGGGGCGCAGCGCCAGAAGGGCGCTGCAGCATCGACTGAACGCGGCTTGCGGCGCGCAGACGGTTGAGGTGCTTCTCGAGGATGAGGTGGTCAACGATCACTGGGACGAGGAGTGGAAAAGGTATTACCATCCCGTCGAGATCGGCGAATGCACGCTTATTGTCCCGGCGTGGGAGCGTGCGCCGGAAACCGACCGCACGGTGATCTATATTCAGCCGGGAATGGCGTTCGGCACGGGAACGCACGAAACGACGTCTCTGTGCCTCAGGGAGCTGGAAACCATGGAGCTGCGCGGCGCGCGATGCCTTGATGTCGGGTGCGGTTCGGGCATTCTGAGCATCTTTATGATGAAGCGGGGCGCAGGCTCCTGCGAAGCCTTCGACATCGATGAACAGGCGCTGAAATCCTGCGGAGAAAATATCGAACTGAACCGCGTGTCGGTTTCGGTCGAGTCCAGCGACCTCCTCCAGAAAGCGACGGGACGGTATGACGTCATCTGTGCCAATCTGCTGGCGGATCTGGTCATTCGCATGCTCGAGCGGGCGGGCGACGTGTTGGCTGAGCAGGGGCGCCTGGTGCTGTCGGGGATTCTTGCGGAACGCACGGCGTCGGTGGAGGAACGCCTTGAGGCGCTTGGGTTTGAGGTGTATTCGAGGCGAACCGACGGAGAATGGATCATGCTTGCCGCGAAGCAGAGGAGCGGGCGATGAAGCGATTTTCCATACGCACGCTCGGGTGCAAGGTAAATCAATACGAGACTGAGGCGATGGAGGAGCTGTTTCTTCGGCGCGGTTATGTGCGGGCCGAGGATGAACGAAGCGATGTGTTTGTCGTCAACACCTGCACGGTGACGAGCCTGTCGGATGGCAAGTGCCGGCAGCAGATTCATCGCGTAAAGCGCCAGAATCCCGATGCGATTGTTGCCGTTGTCGGCTGCTATTCGCAGGTTTCGCCGGAGGAAATTCAGAAAATAGACGGCGTCGACATCATTCTCGGGACAAAGGGGCGGGCGGAGATCGTCGATCTCGTCGAGCAGTTCGAGCGGCAGCGTCAGCCGATTCTTCGCGTGGGCGAATTGACCGGGCAGCGCTTCTTTGACGAATTATCCATTGAAACGCAGCTGTCGATGACGCGCGCATACATCAAGATTCAGGAAGGGTGCGAAATGTTCTGCACCTACTGCATCATTCCCCATGCGCGGGGAAAGATTGCGTCCCGGGAGCTGGCGCAGATCGGGGACGAGGCGAACAGGCTCGCCGGAAAGGGGTTCCGCGAAGTCGTATTGACGGGCATACATGTAGCGAGTTATGGGAAAGACTGGAAAAACGGAATCGGCTTGATCGATGCAATCGAGCGCGTCGCGGCAATACCCGCAATAGAACGCATCCGCTTATCCAGTATTGAGCCTCGCTGGGTCGACGGGGAGCGCCTGCGGCGCATGAAGGCGACGGGCAAGGTCTGCGGTCATTTTCACCTTTCCCTGCAAAGCGGTTCAGATGCGGTGCTTCACGCGATGAATCGAAGGTATACAACCGATCTGTATCGAGAGAAAATCGCCCTGATCCGAAGCGTCTTTCCCGATGCGGGAATTACGACGGATGTCATCGTTGGATTTCCGGGCGAAAGCGAGGAGCATTTTGAACAGACGATGGGCTTTTGCCGCGAAACCCAATTTTCGAAGATCCATATCTTTCCCTACTCGCCGAGGAAGGGAACGCCGGCGGCTGATTTTCCCGATCAGGTGAGCGGCCCCGTAAAAAAACAGCGGGCGCATCGCTTGGGCGAGCTGGAGGAACAGATGCGTTTCGCCTTTTTAGACCGGCACATCGGGCGGACGGTGAATGTACTGTTTGAAGAATTGTCCGGCGATGCGGAGACAATGCTCGGCTACACGGAGAATTATATGAGGGTGCGGGTGCCGCGCCGTATAGACGATTTGAATCGGGTTCGACAGGTCTTTTTGACTTCGAGGGAGGAGGGCATCCTGTGCGGGCGGTTGCTCAATGAGGAGGCCGAGTAACGTATGACGAGGAGGTGTCGGGAATGAAACCGCATGCGATTCGAAATTATATTACCAATGTCCTGAATGGAATGGCCTGGGGCTTGTTTTCTTCATTGCTCATCGGGCTGATCATTCGTCAGATCGGTGTGCTGACCGGGTTTGGCGCGCTCGTCCAATTTGGCGGTGTGGCGCAGAAGCTTATGGGGCCGGCCATCGGCGTCGGCGTGGCGTATGCGTTGAAGGCGCCCGCGCTGGTCGTGATGAGCGCGGCCGCAGCAGGAGCCATCGGTGCGGGAAGCGTGCAGCCCGGTGCGGACGGCGCGTTTCTGATCGCGACCGGTGAGCCGGTCGGTGCGTTTGTGTCGGCGCTTGCAGCGTCCGAGCTGGGACGGCGCATTGCGGGGAAAACCCCGGTCGATATCGTACTGGTGCCGTTGAGCGTAATTCTCTGCGGGGGGTTGGTCGGGCTGTTTTTGGCGCCGACGATTACTGCCATGATGAACGGCCTGGGCGAGCTGATCAATCGCGCGACCGAGCTCCAGCCCGTCCCGATGGGCGTGGCGATTTCGGTATTGATGGGCGTCATTCTGACGCTGCCCATATCCAGCGCGGCTTTGGCGATTTCGCTGCAGCTGTCCGGTCTGGCGGCGGGCGCCGCGACAGTCGGGTGCTGCTGCAATATGATCGGCTTCGCCGTGGCTTCCTATGCGGATAACGGCATCGGGGGACTGCTTGCTCAGGGCATCGGCACATCCATGCTGCAAATGCCGAATATCATAAAAAAACCGGTGATTTGGCTACCGGCTATTTTCGCATCGGCTGTCTTAGGACCGGTTTCCTCTGCTATACTGGGGATGACCTCAAATGCAACGGGCGCCGGCATGGGAACGAGCGGCCTGGTCGGGCAATTCGCCATGCTCGACGTCATGGGGCGGTCTCCGGAGGTGTTCATGCAGATTGCGCTGATGCATTTCGTGCTGCCGGGGCTCCTGGCGGGTGGCTGCGCATGGCTGATGCGCCGTTGGGGTTGGATCAAAAAGGGCGATATGAAGCTGTCTGCTTAAAACGGATAAGGAGGTTGCGATGGATTGTATTTTTTGTAAGCTGATCAACGGAGTAATTCCGACAGAGGTCGTTTATGAGGATGAACGCGTATTCGCCTTTAAGGACACGGATCCTCAGGCGCCGATTCACTATCTCTTCGTGCCGAAGGAGCATATTTCCTCCGCCAATGAATTGAATGAACAGAATGCGGCCGTGGTCGCATCGATTTATCTGGCGATTGCCAGGGTGGCGAAGCGTGACGGCTTTGATCAGGCGGGATACCGCGTGGTTGCCAACTGTGGTGAGGATGGCGGACAGAGCGTGCACCATATGCATTTTCACGTGATGGCCGGACGGAAAATGCTCTGGCCAGCGGGATGAGGGGGCGGCTGTGACTAAATTGCAGCGTTCGCGGGGATCGGACACTGCGCGTCAGCGCCGCGCTCTGTGGAAGCAGGGGCTCATCGACGGCGCGCCGATTTATTTCGGCTATTTCGCAGTATCCTTCACGTTTGGCATCGCCGCGGCAAAGAACGGCTTCGGCATTTTTGCGCCGACGCTGATGTCGGCGACGAGCTATGCCTCGGCGGGTCAATTCTCCGCGTTGATGCTTCTTTCCTCCGGCGCGGGCGTCTGGGAGATGATTGCGACGCAGGCCGTTGTCAATTCGCGTTATCTCCTGATGAGCTGTGCCATGAGCCAGCGCATAAAGCCGTCGGTTTCAATCCCGCAGCGCATGCTGCTCGCACTGGGGCTTACGGATGAGCTGTTCGGTATGGCGATTTCCCGCCCGGGATGGGTGGAGCCGAGTTATTCCTTTGGCGCGATGCTTCTGGCGCTGCCGGTATGGGTCGCGGCGACGTTTTTTGGCGCGTTGCTGGGCTCGGTGCTGCCGCTTCGCGTGCTGTCCGCGCTCGGCATGGCATTATACGGGATGCTTTTGGCAATTATCGTGCCTCCGGCAAAGAAAAATCGTGTTGTGCTTGGCGTTGTGGCGCTCTCGATGCTCGCTTCGTATCTGTTTGATCTCATACCGTCTTTCGGCAAGCTGGGTGCGGGTATCAAAATTATTGTGCTGACGCTCGCGCTGACCTCGGCAGCGGCGTGGCTTTTCCCGGTAAAGGAGGGTGCGAATGAATAGCTCTGTGCTTCAGCCGCTGTACCTCTATGGCAGCATTTTGCTTATGGGCGCGGTCACCTACGCCATTCGCGTATTGCCGATCACGCTGATTCGCCGTCCGATCCGAAATCGGTTTCTGCGTTCGTTTCTGTCCTATGCACCGTATGTGACGCTCGCCGTAATGGTGTTTCCGTCGATTCTGTCCGCAACGGAGCTTCCGCTCGCCGCGGCGGCGGGGTTCCTCTCCGCTGTTTTTCTCTCGTGGAAGACAGAAAACATGATGATCACCTCAGTCGGTTCCTGTATCGTCGTTTTTCTGCTGGAGTGCTGTCTTTGCTGAGCCCCTTTGGCGTGCTGCCTCTGCGGAGCGCCCCCTGAAAAAGGGCTGTTTTATCCGGCGGAGGAGGCGGTACGCATTCCGGTGTTTCGCAATTCCGGCCTCGGAATTGCAAATAAAAGAGTTGCGAAAATACGCTGCTTTCGGTATACTATTCGAGTACATTGGGTCGAAAGACTCCGAGGGGGTGAAGACATGACGGAGATCCGCGTTGGAGAGAATGAATCCATCGATAGTGCTCTGAAGAGATTTAAAAGACAATGTGCCCGTTCAGGGATTCTCGCTGAGTATAGAAAACGTGAACACTACGAAAAACCGAGTATCAAAAAGAAGAAAAAGTCCGAGGCTGCTCGTCGCAAGAGCCGCAGAAAGTAAGCCGGACTGCAGTTCGTTCATTAAAAAATTGGTGTCATCCGCACCAATTTTTTTTGTTGAATTCATTGGTGGTTCGATTTGGGCGACAACGTTAGATTTGGATGACAATGGGGTATCATGACGCATAGGAAAGGAGTGGTAAACGTGAACAAAAACAACAGGCGCATTTTGCGCACCGAAAACGCGCCGCTCTTTGTTATGGTGGGAGCGATGCTCTATGCACCGCCGGTATGGGCCGCTTCGCCGGGAAATTCTCCGGGATTTCTGATCGGCGCGATTTTGTGCTTTGTTTTAGGCAGCCTCTTGCTTCTGATCGAGGCGATGATGCCGGGATTTGGCATTGCCGGTGTCAGCGGGTGGGTTTTGCTCTCGTTCGGGCTTACGATGCTGTCGGGCGACTGGGGGCTGAGTCTGCAGTCTCTGCTGATCGCGCTCGTCCTATCGGCGCTGCTGCTGGTTCTGTTTGGCGTGCTGTGCCGGAAATCCAAGACAATGAAGAAGGTGGTGCTCAAGACGCGGCTGACAAAGGAGGAAGGCTTCGTTTCGCACCGAACGCAGGAAAAGTGGCTTGGTCGGGAGGGCGTATCGGTGACGCCGCTTCGGCCGACGGGCGTCGTACGCATCGATGGAGAGCCGGTCGACGTACAAACGCAGGGAGAATTTATCTCTGCAGGGGAATCAGTCGCTGTTTTCAAATCGGAAAACGGCCATCTGTTTGTGAGGAGGATGAAGTAGTATGGACTTTTTTATGAAAGAATTCGGCGGATTGCTCGCCATTGTCGTGATTGTCATCGTGGCGCTTTCTTTATTTTTCACCTTTGTGCCGGTCGGACTGTGGATTACCGCTCATTTTTCGGGCGTCAAAGTAAAAATCAGTGATCTGGTCGGCATGCGGCTGCGCCGCGTCGTCCCGGCGCGAATCATCAATCCGCTGATTAAGGCGACCAAGGCAGGACTGGAGATTCGCCTGAACGAGCTCGAAGCGCATTACCTCGCCGGAGGCAATATCAACGCCGTTGTCGATGCGCTGATTGCCGCACAGCGTGCAAATATTGATTTGGGTTTTGAACAGGCTGCGGCCATTGATCTGGCGGGTCGAAATGTTTTTGAGGCCGTTCAGGTTTCCGTCAATCCGAAGGTCATTGAAACGCCGGAAATCACTGCGGTGGCTAAAAACGGCATCGAGGTGCGCGCAAAGGCGAAGGTTACGGTGCGGGCCAATATCGAGCGCCTGGTCGGCGGAGCCGGTGAAGAAACCATCATCGCCCGCGTCGGCGAGGGTATCGTCACGACCGTCGGTTCCTCGACGTCGCATTCGGAGGTGCTCGAAAATCCGGACTCGATTTCCAAGACGGTTTTGGAAAAGGGATTGGATTCCGGAACGGCATTTGAAATTCTGTCCATCGATATCGCCGACGTCGATGTCGGGCGCAATGTAGGCGCAAAGCTGCAAACCGAACAGGCTGAGGCCGATAAGCGCATTTCTCAGGCAAAGGCGGAAGAGCGCCGCGCTATGGCGGTTGCAACCGAGCAGGAAATGGTGGCGGAGATCCGCCGTCAGCGCGCCAAGGTCGTCGAGGCTGAGGCAATGGTGCCGCAGGCGTTGGCGGAAGCGCTCCGCAGTGGAAAGCTCGGCGCGCTCGACTACTACAATCTGCAGAACACCATTGCGGATACGAAGATGCGCCAGTCGATTTCGGGTGCCGAAGCCGAAGATACGCGAGATGCCCAAAAGTAGGCAGCACATCGAAAAGAGGGCAGCTTTTTTCGATAGAAGGAGGCCGAAATGGGAAAATCTCTGGAACATTTGATCCTGGAAGCACTCGCTCAAGGCGAGGAGCCGTTTGGACAGGAGGGGCAGAGGGCGAAGAAATTCGTTAATGAGCTCTTTAATCCGAAGCCGGGAACGTCGTCCGGAGCGCCGAAAAAGCCGTCGCACAGGACGGCATCAGGCGCGCAGGGAAAACAGAAAAAGGCGCCGAGTACGTTCGAGGAACGGCAGAGACAGCGGGCGGAGAAGCTTAAGAATCAGGGCCGCGACGGCAGAAAGCGCGCAGAGGAGCCTCGGGCAGCAGGACCCGCGCCGACTTCGAACGCGAACGCATCGAGCACGCGATCGGCATTGGGAAAGCGTGCGGAGACGGCAAATCGAACACTGTCGGCACAGCGCAGCTATGAGGAGCAAAAGGAGGCGGAACGCCGTTATCGCGAGTACAAGGAATTGCTCGAGGATAATGAAAACCTGCCCTTTGAACAGGATCCGCCTGAGGAAAACAGCGCTTCGGGAGCTGAGGATGAGGCATACTCGGAGCATGAGCTTGCGGCGAAAAAAGCGCCGTGGTCGGAAATGCGCGCACAGCTGCGCGGCACAGACCGTCAAAGGTCGCTTCAGCAGGCCCTTCTCTGGCGTGAGATTTTAGGACCGCCAAAGAGTCGGCGGTAGCGCGGGAGAAGAGGCGAAAGCACGAACGGGAAAGTCCTTATCGGCAGAAAGGCCGGTAGGACTTTTTCTTTTCGGCAAGGGAAGAAAAAGGGGAGAAAATCGAGCAGATTTCAGCGTTTCCATCGCGCTGGAGGCCGGACAGTATGTTACAATAGCATAGACTATATAGACTACGGTATATATTACGTGTGTGGCGGTGGAAAAATGACGACGAGTTTACAAATACAGGGAATCGGAGCGGAGGAGCTCGCTGCTCTTTTCGGAGAGCTCGATCAGAATCGAAAGCTGATCGAGCAGGAGCTTCATCTGGAACTGGCGCTCCGCGAGGGAGCGCTGATCCTTTCCGGGGACGAGGAAAATCTCAGAAGAGCAGAGGAGCTGATCGGCGCGATGCGAAGCACCGTGGCCCGACAGGGCTTCATCACGCTGCCGGAGGTTCGCTACCTCGTGTCGATGGCGCAGGAGGGCTGCCTTGTGCCGATGGATCGGATTCTGGATGATGTGATTGTGACGACGGCGCACGGGAAGCCGATTCGCGCGAAGACGCTGGGACAGAAAAACTATGTCGACGCGATTCGAAAGAACGGCTTTACCTTCGGCATCGGTCCGGCGGGGACGGGCAAGACGTACCTGGCGATGGCGATGGCGGTGCGCGCCTTCAAAAATAAAGAGATCGACCGGATTATTCTGACCCGTCCGGCGGTGGAGGCAGGCGAAAGCCTCGGCTTTCTTCCGGGCGATTTACAGGAAAAAATCGATCCGTATCTCCGGCCGTTATACGATGCGCTTTTTGAAATTTTGGGCAACGAGGCCTATCTTCGCCTGAAGGAACGGGGCCAGATCGAGGTGGCGCCGCTTGCGTATATGCGCGGGCGCACGCTCGATAATTCCTTTATCGTACTCGACGAAGCGCAAAACACGACGACGGAGCAGATGAAGATGTTTTTAACCCGTCTGGGATATGGCTCAAAGGCGGTGATTACGGGAGACGTGACGCAAATCGATCTGCCGAGCGGGAAACGCTCGGGCCTGAAGACGATTCAGCGGATTTTACACGACGTATCGGGCGTAGCCTTTTGCTCGTTCGGCAAGGTCGACGTCGTACGGCACCCCTTAGTGCAGCGCGTGATTGAAGCGTTTGAGCGTTTTGAAAAGACGCAGAGCGCATTCGCTGCAGAAGGAGCGCATAAGGGCGCGAAGGCCGGGGGAATGAAGCCGCCGGTCGAACACCGCGAGCCGGAGCAGAGGAAGGACGCCAGAAGCAAAGGATCGGTGAGGGCGCATGGAACTGTGGATTGATAATCGCGACGAACGCTTTGAGGTGACGGACGAGCTGCGCGCGGAGCTTCAAAGGGCGCTGGATCAGGCGCTGGCGTTAGAGGGTATTGAAGGAAATGTAGAGATTTCCCTGTCTTTTGTCGATGCGGCGGAAATCCGGCAGCTCAATCGCGATTTTCGCGGCGTGGATCAGGTTACGGATGTGCTGAGCTTCCCTCTGGAGGACGTCTTTTCGTGGGAGGAGCAGGCTCGCCCGCTGGGCGATATCGTCGTCTGTATGGATCGGGTCATTGAACAGGCGCAGGAGTTTGGACATTCCAGACAGCGCGAAATTTTGTATTTATGCGTGCATTCGCTGCTGCATCTTCTGGGCTATGATCACGTCGAGGAAGAGGAGCGAAGAGAAATGCGCGCGCACGAGGAAGCCGTGATGCAGGCCCTGGGCGTGTTGAGATAGGAGGCTGCTGTGAAAAAGACATCGGCAAAGCCTGACCCGGAATGGGAGGAAAAAAAGCGGAAAAGCTGGCAGCGGAAAGATTATTTTTTCGCGGACGAGGCCGATAAGAAAGGCGGTACGCAGTTCGATGCAGGGGAGCATTCCCTTGATGAAGAGGTGTTGAAGCAGGGAGATACGATTCGCAATCAGGTTCGCACGCATTCGTATTTCGACAGCTTTGGCCATGCGAGCGACGGCATTCTGTACGCGGTGATCCGGGAGCGCAACATGCGCTTCGATATGATTATTGCCGGCGTCGTGCTCTTCATCAGCCTGTTTTTTAATTTTTCAAAGGTCGAATTCGCGCTTTTGTCCATAACGGTGGTCATGGTCCTGGCGGCGGAAATGTTTAATACGGCGATTGAAGCGCTCTGCGATCTCATCGTCGGCGAAAAACAAAATTCCTTTGTTAAAATTGCAAAGGACGTGGCGGCGGGGGCGACGCTGTTGACGGCCGCCAATGCCGTCGTCGTGGCCTATTTGCTGTTTTTTCACAAATTCGCGCAGATCGCCGATTCACTCTACGAACGGATTCGCCTGAATTGGGCGCACAGCGCGTTTATTTGCGTCGCGCTGACGCTCGTCTGCGTCATTCTGGCGAAGGCCTTCTG
>JAEXCD010000031.1 GCA_023393715.1 Bacillota bacterium | reverse complement strand
GGTCAGCGATGCGCGGAAGCTCATCTTCGCTATCGACGCAAGAGATGCCCCTGCCTGTGCGCGAATCGAATTTCCGTTGATAACGACATCCGAGTAGTGCTTGCCGAGATGAATGACCGCTCCGCGCAGTCCCCCGTCCCGAACCAGCAGATTGGAGCCGTTTCCCATCAAATAAAAAGGGATCTGCTCCGCGCGAAGATACCGAATCGAACGAACAAGCTCCTTCTCCGAGGTCGGTTCGATAAACACATCCACCGGGCCGCCGATCTGAAAGGTCGTATATTTCGAAAGGGGAACATCCCGTTCAACCAGCCCGTAGGCGCCGCTGCACAGTTCCCGATATTGTTGCTCCAATAGCATGACTTCACCCTCCTTGACGAAATCCTAAGACGGTATATTGTTACCCAATTATCACCCTTTTGAACATTCTTCCGCATATTGTGTCCGCACTCTTTTTCCCGCTCCGACGGCGTCTTTCGATTTTTTATTGTCCTGTCCGGCGCGCCGCGATTGAGCAGGAGACGAGTGGTTCGTTCACGCACCGTCCTCCGTCAGAACGTGCATTCGCCGGACACATGTCCGCCGCTTGTCGAACCTCCGCAGGTGGTCAGAGCACGCGCCGGGCACCGACAAAAAAGAAACCGGCCGGAGCCGGTTTCTTTTAGAGAAATCTTTCCCTGTTTATCGTACTTTCTGATCAGTATTCCATCTTTGCCAGACGGACGTATTTCTCGTAGCGTTCCTTCGCGCACTTCTCCGCCTCGACGTACAGCTCGCTCGCCTCCTCCGGGAAGTTGCGCTTCAGCGAAGAGTAACGAACCTCGCCCATGATAAATTCGCGGAAATCGCCGGTCGGCTCCTTCGAATCGAGCTGGAACGGGTTCTTGCCCTGCTCCTGCAGGCGCGGATCGAAGCGCCACAGATGCCAATAGCCGGCTTCCACCGCCTGCTTCTCGCGGTACTGGCTCTTGCCCATGCCGACGTGAATGCCGTGATTGATGCACGGCGCGTAGGCAATGACCAGCGACGGACCGTTGTAGCTTTCCGCTTCCTTCAACGCCTTGATCGTCTGGCTCTGGTTTGCGCCCATCGCGATCTGCGCGACGTAGACATATCCGTACTGCGCCTGCATCAGTCCGAGATCCTTGGCCGTGATGCGTTTTCCGGATGCCGCAAACTGCGCGATTGCCGCCAGCGGCGTCGCCTTCGACGACTGGCCGCCCGTATTGGAATATACTTCCGTGTTCATGACCAGGATATTGACGTTTTTGCCGGAGGCCAGCACGTGATCCAGTCCGCCGTAGCCGATATCGAAAGCCCATCCGTCGCCGCCAAAGATCCATACGGACTTTTTGACCATGTAATCCTTGAGCGCGAGGATTTCCTCGAGCTTGGCCTGGGCTTCTTCCTGAGC
This sequence comes from Bacillota bacterium, assembly GCA_023393715.1. Taxonomy (GTDB): domain Bacteria; phylum Bacillota; class Clostridia; order Tissierellales; family Peptoniphilaceae; genus JAEXCD01. The sequence continues at coordinate 2,248 of JAEXCD010000031.1, read as the reverse complement.
AACCTTCACCTCGCGGTGATTGAGGATTTCCGCCGTGGCCGCCTTCGACGCCGCGACGTCCTCGCGCCCGTCGAGCCACGCCTGCAGCAAGCCATCCCACTCACTGCCGGTCTGCATCGCTAAGAACTCTTCCATACGCGTCGCAACCAACGCGCGGTTGCTCTCCGTCGCCAAAAGCATTCCGTAGCCGTATTCTGCGGCGTCCTCAAACAGCGAGTTGCCCCACGACGGTCCCTGTCCGCAGGCATTCATCGTGTACGGAGTCGACGGAGCCGAAGCACCCCAGATCGAGGAGCAGCCCGTTGCGTTCGCGATCAGCATGCGATCGCCAAACAGCTGCGTCACAAGCTTCGCATACGGCGTTTCGCCGCAGCCGGAGCACGCGCCCGAGAACTCGAGCAGAGGCTTTTGGAACTGTGAATTCTTCACGTTGTCCGGTTCGAGGAGGTCCGCCTTGTAGCCGACCACATCGTTTGCGTATTCCCAATTTCCCTTTTGCGCCTCGTACTGCGCTTCCATCGGCTTCATGACCAAAGCCTTCGTCTTGGCCGGGCATACGTCGGCACAGTTGCCGCAGCCCGCGCAGTCGAGCGTCGAGACCTGAATACGGAAATTATAATCCTGTAAGCCCTTGCCGATCGCCTTCTTCGAGACAAAGCCCTCCGGCGCATGAGCCGCCTCTTCCTGCGTCAGCAGGAACGGGCGAATCGCCGCGTGCGGGCAGACGTAGGAGCATTGGTTGCACTGGATGCAGTTGTCGATATCCCACTCCGGCACGAACAGCGCGATGCCGCGCTTTTCATATTGCGACGAGCCCTGGTCCCAGTGTCCGTCATCGCGATCCATGAACGCCGAAACCGGCAGATCATTTCCCTCCTGACGCAGCATCGGGAACACGACGTTTTTGATGAAGTCGGGCACCTCGGCCGCGTCGACCTCCGGATCCTTTGCGCTCGCCCAGGCAGCAGGCACATCGACCTTAACCAGCGCGTTGATGCCGGCATCGACCGCACCGTAGTTCATGTTGACGATATCATCGCCCTTGTGTCCGTATGATTTGTAAATCGAATCCTTCAGATACTTCACCGCATCCTCCATCGGCAATACCTGCGACAGCTTAAAGAATGCCGACTGGACGATCATGTTCGTGCGGTTGCCGAGCCCCAGATCATGAGCGATCTTGGAGGCGTTGATAATATAGAATGCGATGTTCTTGTTCGCAATCGTATTTTTAATGGATGCGGGCAGGTGCTGATCCAGCTCCTCGACGCTCCACGTGCAGTTCAGCAGGAACGTTCCGTTTTCGCGCAGTCCCTTCAGCAGGTCGTACTGGTGTACATAGGCCTGCGTCGAGCAGGAAACAAAATCCGCCTCATCGAGCAGATAGGTCGCGCGAATCGGGGTCACGCCAAAGCGCAGGTGCGATACCGTCAGACCGCCGGACTTCTTCGAATCGTAATCGAAATAGCCCTGAGCGTACATATCCGTGTTGTCGCCGATAATCTTGATCGCCTGCTTGTTCGCACCGACCGTGCCGTCCGAGCCCAGCCCCCAGAATTTGCAGCGGGTCGTGCCCGGCTCTGCGATGTGCAGCTTCTCATCCGCCGGAAGCGAGAGGTGCGTCACGTCGTCGACGATGCTGATGGTAAAGCGCTTTTTCGGCTCGTCGGCCATCAGATTGCGGTATACCGACAACAGATCGGTCGGCGTCGTGTCCTTTGATCCGAGTCCGTAACGGCCGGAAACGACCATCGGACGGACGTCGGACTCATAGAATGCCGCGCGAACATCGAGATACAGCGGTTCGCCGATCGCGCCCTTTTCCTTCGTGCGATCCAGCACCGCGATGCGCTTCGCCGTCTTCGGCACGGCCTCGAGGAAGTGCTTTTCGCTGAACGGACGGAACAGGCGAACTTTCACCATACCGACCTTTTCGCCCTTGGCGTTCAGGTGATCGACGACCTGCTCCATTGCCTCACATGCCGAGCCCATGAGCACCGTCACGTATTCCGCGTCCGGCGCGCCGTAGTAATCGAACAGGTGGTAGGCGCGGCCGGTCTTTTCCGATACCTTTGCCATATATTTTTCGACGACGGGGACAATGTCGATGTATGCCTGGTTGGACGCCTCGGCGTTCTGGAAGTAAATGTCCGGAGCCTGCGCCGTACCGCAGGTCTTCGGCCGCTCCGGGTTCAGCGAGCGGTCGCGGAACTTCTGAACGGCTTCGCGGTTCAGCATATCCGAAAGC
>JAEXCD010000008.1 GCA_023393715.1 Bacillota bacterium | reverse complement strand
GAGCAGTTTTCGGACTATCGATTTATTGAAAAAAAGAGCTGGGATCAGTGGAAGGAGGGAGGAAGATGAGCGACTTTCGGTTTACCGAGGAGCAGCAGCGCGTTTTGGATGTGCGGCAGAAAAACGTAATCGTTTCGGCGCAAGCCGGTGCCGGAAAGACGCGCGTTCTGGTGGAGCGCATTCTCAATCTCGTGGAACAAGAGCACGTCCCGTTGTCCGAACAGCTGATCGTGACCTTCACCAATAAAGCGGCTAATGAAATGAAGGAACGCATTCGAAGCGGCCTGGCGGAGCGCGCAGCGAAGGCGGGGGCGGACCGCCCCTGGATGCTCAGTCAGCTTCATTGTGTTACGAGCGCCAACATTCAGACGATGCATGCATTCAGCCTGGAAATCTTGCAGGAATTTTTTGACCGGCTCGGCCGGGATCCCGGCTTTCATATACTGGAAGAGCAAAAGCTGACTCGGCTGCGGGATCGGGCTATGGACGAGCTGCTGGCTGATTGCTACAGAGAAAATGACGCGGCGACGATGGCGTTTTTTGAAGCCTACGGTTTTTCAAAAAGGCGTTCGGACGAGCCGCTGAAGGAGCTGATCTACGCTCTTTATTTTCAGGCGCAAAAGCAGCTTTTTCCGGAATTGTGGCTCGAAGAGCAGAAAACGCGTCTCGGCTCCGAGGAGGAAGTACAGGAGCTTTGGCAGTACTGGCTGCAGGAGCGCATAGTCCGGCCGCTGTCGGATATGCTGCTTCTTTTGCAGCGCATTCACGAGCTTCTTGAGAGCCCGCTCGCGCCGGAAAAATATGTGACCTTTTTCTGCGAAGAGGATCAGAGACTGAAAAGATGCTTGCTTGCGGAATGGCGTCCGGAGGCATTGGCAAAGCAGCCGATATCGGTTCAGACCCTGCGAAATGAACTATGCGTCTGGGCGCAGAATCGCGTCCCGGAGCTTGCGGCCCGCCTGACCGGGGTGCGCTTTGAACGGCTTCCCGCAGTCTCTAAAAAGGAGCTCAGCGAACACGGCTATTCTGAGGAAATCATGCAGGCGGTGAAGGAGTGCCGCAAGCAGATCAAGGAGCTCGTCACGCCGATGTCGGAACATCTGCAGGAGATGAGCCTTGAGGCGCTGCGCGCGCAAAATCAGAGCCTGATCCGGCCGATGAGCTGTTTAATCGAATTGACGAATCGGTTTGCCGGGCTTTACCAGGCGGAAAAGGCCATGGAAAACGGCGTCGATTTTTCGGATGTCGAGCATGAAATGGTGGCGCTGGTGGGGCAGGAGGAGATTCAGCAGATCCTGAAGCGCCGTTTTCGCTATATCTTTTTTGATGAATATCAGGATTCAAGCGCGATCCAGGACTATATTGTCGAGTGCATCCGCCGGGAGGATAATCTCTTTTTTGTAGGCGATATCAAGCAGTCCATCTATGCTTTTCGGCAGGCGAGACCGCAAAACTTTTTGGAGCGCTATGAGCGCTATCAGAAGGGTGCGCAAAACTGTGCGCTGGATCTGACCAGTAATTTCCGAAGCCGTCCGGCGATTCTGCATTTTGTGAACTTCCTGTTTGATCGTTTGATGACCCCGGAGCTCGGCGATGTTTTGTATGCAACGCCGATTCATCGAAGCGTGCCGCGCCTTTCGCCCGAGCCGTTCGCAGGAGAGGTACACATTGCGCTGCTCGAGGAGGCTTCGGCACAGGAGGATGAGGAAGCGGTCCGCGCTCATTTTGACGAGATCAGCTCGGAGGCATTCTACGTCGCGCACGAGATTCAGCGTCTCGTTGCAGAGGGCGCCCATTTTCGCGATTGTGCCATTTTGTTTCGGACAAAGCGTCGCATGGCGGATTTTGAGTCGGTGCTGCAGCACTTTGGCATTCCGTATTACACGGATTCGCCCTCAAAGCATACGCTGGCATTGGAGATACAGCTCTTTTTTCAGCTCCTGCGCGTGATCGACAATGAACGGCAGGATGTCCCGCTTTTGGCGGTTTTGAGCTCCGCGGCAGTGGGCCTTTCGGATGAAGCGCTGGCAGCCATTCGCATTGCTTATCCGGAAAACAGCTTCTGTGACGCGCTCCATCTGTATTCTGCGGAAAAGAAGGATGAAACGGCGAAGCGCGTATGCGCGTTTTTGGCGCAGCTGCGTCATTTCCGCCTTTTACAGCGCCAGATGAGCCTTTCGCAATTCAGCTGGCAGGTGCTCCTGGAAAGCGGGTTGTATTCCTTTTTTTCAGGACTGTCGAATGGAGAAGAGCGTCGTGAAAATCTGCACAGCGTGCTTTCCTGGATGGAGAGCCTGGAAGCAGAGGGCGCGCTGAGCCTCTTTGACTTTTTGCAGTATGTCCAAAGCGAGCGAAGAAAGAGCGAAGCTGAATTGCCGACGGCCGCCGCGCTTTCGGAGGAGGATGACGTCGTTCGCCTGATGACGATCCATAAATCCAAAGGACTGGAATTTGCCAATGTCTTTTTAGTGGAATTAAATCGCGCATTCTACTCGGACGGAAGAGGCGCGGCGCTTCGCGTGCATATGGACGGCGGAGCCGCGTTGCCTTTAATTCGAATCGATGAGCAAACGGGTGTCAGCTTGCGAAAAAAGACGCTGCGCCAGTTATATTTGGAGGATCTTATTCGACGAGAGCAGCGATCGGAGGCGGTGCGCGTGCTCTATGTCGCGCTGACGCGCGCAATGGAGCGCCTGTTTTTAGTGGGCAGCGCGAAAAAGCTGGATCGGCTTCTTACCCAGTCCTCCGGCCGGCTGCTTCAGGATCAATTCGAGACGGACAATAGCTATATGGCGTGGATCGTTCATCGGCTGCTGTACGATCGGGTGGCGCAGCAGTCGGTTTCGGGCGATTTAGCGGATCGGCTGCCAAAGGTGGGGATCGAGGATTATTACGCCGGATGGGATAAGGAGCAAATCGGCATTTTCTTCACCGTCAGCGACGGCGAGCGCTACCGAAATCGGTCGGCGCAGCGCGTCGGTGTATCGGAGGAGCTCAAACCGGAAGAGGCTCTTTGGAATGGCGCGGATATTTTTTCGTTCGAGTATGCCTACCAGTCGGATACGAAGCAGCCGATCAAGCGAACGGTTTCCGAGATCGCGCAAAAAAACCGACTTTTGGATGCGCATTACCGGGATTGGCCAAAGTGGGCGGGATTTTCTGAGGTATCCGAAGAACAGCCCGCGTTGGGAGCGAGGTCGGCGCCGCGGTTTATACAGGGCTCCGTACGCTTTTCTCCGGCGGAGTGGGGCAGCAGGATGCATGCCGCGCTTCAGCGCCTTCCCGTGCGACCGTACACGGCGGAACAGATGACGCGCGCGTTGGACGAGTTTGTTGAGGATGAATACATGACCGCGGAGGAGCGGGCGAGCTTGGATGAGCAGGCGTTGTGCGCTTTTTACGGCTCGGCGCTCGGGCAGCGAATTCAGCATGCCACACGGTGCGAGAGAGAGCGCGCTTTTACGATGCGTTTTTCGGACGAGACGGGAGAAAGCGCCGTCGATGGGCAAATCGATTTGTTTTTTGAAGAGGCGAATGAGTGGGTGATTGTCGATTTTAAGACGGATCGCCGCATTCATCCCGAAGATTACGAGGTGCAGATGGCCTTCTATCTGCGGGGACTCGAGCGAGCGACGGGCAAGCGCGTAAAGGAGGTTTGCCTGTATTGGCTGCACCACGGCACGATGACCTCCCTTTCAACGCAAAAGCTTCGTCAGGTATTCGAGCAGCTCGCGGCCGGGAAATGACGTCTCCAACGCCTCGTGGTACCTGATATCCGCATTCGGGCAGCTCGCGCCCGGGAAATGAATCGCGCCGCGCCGGAAAGTCGGCGCGCAAAGGAGGCGCATGGGACGGGACAATAAGGAATGTGATTGGGACGGGATAAAAAAGAGGGCGGTCACTATATGACCAGCCCTCCGTTTGGACTGATAATTTGTCCGGTAAGGTTGTCGCAGCTCGGCTGCAGCAGGTGGGCGACCCAGTCGGCGATTTCGCCCGGCTGAATCAGCCGTCCCGTCGGAATTTCATCCAATAATACCCTGAGATCCGCGGCTGACAGCGCGTCCAGCATCTTCGTCTGCACGGCGCCCGGAGCAATGGCGTTGACGGTGATGCCCGAGTAAACGAGCTCTTTTGCAAGTGATTTTGTAAAGGCGTTCACCGCCCCCTTTGTGCTGGCGTAGAGGCTTTCGTTCGCGGCGCCGACCAATCCCCACATACTGGACAGGTTGATGATGCGCCCCCATTTTTGGGAAACCATCCCGGGAACGACGAGTCTGCAGGTGTGAAACAGGCCCTGCACATTGACGCGAAAAAGCCGCTCCCACTCCTCGAGCGAGATGTCCTGTACGAGACCGTACGCGCTCAGTCCGGCGCTGTTGACGAGCACGTCGATGGTGCCGAAGGTATTTTGCGCCGCGAGAACGGCGCTTTCCACTTCATCAAAGCAGCCGATATCGGCGCGCACGGGCAAGACGGCGCTCCCCTTTTTGCGAGCATGCGCCGCGACTTCCTCTGCGCGGACATCATTACGATGGTAGTGAAGGATGAGGTTTGTTTCGGGCGATGCCAATCGAAGTGCAATCGCCTGGCCGATGCCGCCGGATGCACCGGTGATCAAAATGTTTTTTTTGAAATGCGTGTTCACGGAAGCCTCCCACAGTATGATTCCTGTATGCGCTATCTTATCATATTACGCTCCTTCTTCCTGAAAATGCGCGCAGAAATGTTCGGATGAGGTGGGCGTCCTGTACCGGATGAGAAACCGTTCTGTGTCGAATGAGCCATTTGGGGTAATACAAACATGCTGTAAGGGGGTGTATTTGGATGGAGAAAAGGGAAGAGGTGCATTTTTCGAATCGGGCGCTGATTCGTTCGTTTTTACCCTATTATCGCCGTTATTTGAAGACGTTTTTAACGGATTTATTTTTTGCGTCGCTGACCACGGTGTGCGAGCTGGCGCTGCCGGTTATTTTGGCTTCTATTACGGATACGGCATCGAATAATGCCGCAGGGCTCGACATCGGCTTTGTCCTGAGAATGTCCGGATTTTATATATTGCTTCGCGTAATCGAGGTGCTGGCGCGCTACTATATGCAAAGCATCGGCCATATCATGGGTGCAAAAATGGAAAAGCAAATGAGGTCCGACGTATATCGGCATTTGCACACGCTGCCTCATTCGTTTTTTTCGACGAACAAAACGGGACAGATCATGGCCAGCATGACGATGGATCTGTTTGACATCACGGAATTTGCGCATCATTGTCCCGAGGAATATTTCATCGGCGCAATCAAACTCATCGTTTCGTTTATCATATTGGTGCGTCTGGATCCGCTGCTGACAGTGGTGCTGTTTGCGCTGATTCCTCTGCTGTTTTTGTTTTCCGGCAGGTATCGAAAGCGCATGCGGCGGACGCAAATGCAGCAGCGCAAACAGATCGGGCAGATCAATTCCAATATTGAGGATTCCTTTTTGGGAATTCATGTCGTCAAAAGCTTCGCCAACGAGCCGGTGGAGGAAAAAAAGTTTGAGGTCGACAACAGGGAATTTTTAAACATCAAAAGTCGTTTTTACTACGCGCTGGCGGGCTTTCAGTCCGTGACGCGTATCTTCGACGGGTTGATGATTACCTCGATTCTGCTGTTTGGAGGGCTGTCGCTGCACGCCGGGCGGATTACGCCGGGGCAGTTTGTCGCCTTTGTCCTGTATGCGCAGACGCTGTTGTCCACGGTTGCGCGAATCGTGGAGTTTACGGAGCAGTTTGAACGGGGCATGACGGGGCTCGAGCGCTTCTGGCGCGTGATGAATACGAAGTCCGATATCGTGGAGAAGGACGACGCGGTGGTGCTGAATGAGGTGCAGGGGCATATTCGGTTTGAGGATGTTTCCTTTCACTATCCGGAGCATTCCGATCTGGTGCTGAACAATTTATCTCTGGACATTCAACCGGGGCAGCATATCGCCATCGTCGGCCCGTCCGGAAGCGGGAAGTCGACGATGACCCATCTGATTCCGCGTTTTTATGACGTAAGCGACGGACGGGTGACCGTCGACGGTGTTGACGTTCGGGATTGTACGCTGCAAAGCCTTCGGCATCACATCGGCATCGTTCAGCAGGAGGTATATCTTTTCAGCGGGACGATTCGGGAAAACATCGAGTACGGTAAGCCGGGTGCGACGGATGAGGAAATTGAAGAGGCGGCAAAGCTTTCCGGTGCGTACGACTTTATTATGGAGCTGCCCGATCAGTTCGATTCCTATGTCGGCGAGCGAGGCGTGATGCTGTCGGGCGGACAAAAGCAACGCCTTTCCATTGCCCGCGTCTTTTTGAAAAATCCGCCGATCTTGATTCTGGACGAAGCGACCTCGGCATTGGACAATCACAGTGAAAAGTGGGTACAAAGTTCTCTGGAGTCGCTGTCGGGCGGTCGGACGACGATCACGATCGCACATCGCCTTTCGACCGTGCGCAATGCGGATCGAATTTTGGTATTGACCGACGAGGGCGTCGTCGAGCAGGGGACGCACGAAGAGCTCCTGCGGATGCGGGGCGTTTACTACGACTTGTACCAGGTGATTGAAAACCAGGAAATTTCTCGAAAGACCGGGAATGTGTCGTGACGAGCGCACAAGGAATGATAAAATACCCTCGACGAGATAGGGGGAGAGGAGAGACGCAATGATTAAACGAGCATGGGGCGCCATTTTATTCGGCATCGCCCGGTTATTGGACGTCATTTTCGGAGGCCTGATTACCGTTCTTCAGTATCTGGTTCACACGGTGGACGGCATTCGCCAGATTTTAGCGCCGCTCCTGAGCTGCGCCATGTTTTTTGTGATCCTCAATCCCTTCTCGCTTCTTCTTTTCTCCCGGTGGCAGCTGTGGATCCCGCTTTTTATCATCATGGTATTTCCGCTTCTGGGAACGAAATTCGTATCCTTTCTCGACTATGCCAAGTACGTGCTGTGCGAATATCTGTATGATCGTGCAGACTGGTACCGCCTGGGCAGGAAGGGCGGCGGATCGTTCGGCTCATATGGAGCGTCGTATCGAAAGAAGCAGGAGGAGTCGGAGCGGGCGGAACGCGAAAGAAATCGGCGTGCGCAGCAGGAGCAGTGGGACCGCCTGTTCGACGAATGGTTTCGTAACGTCGGCTCCGGCGCATACTATGGGCATGTCGGCGGCTCACAGGGCGGCTATGGCGGTTATCAGAATGCACAGCAGAACACCTATAATCCTGCGGCCGATTTCATTAAAAAATACGAGGAGAGCTGCAATGTGCTGGGACTTTCCTACTCGACGGACAGCTATCAGGTGAAGCTGGCTTATCGAAAGCTGGCGAAGCAATATCATCCCGATATCAACAAATCTCCGGGAGCAACCGAAATGTTCCAGAGAGTGAACGGAGCATATGAATTTCTGTCGGAGGAGAATATCCAAAGATACAGAAAATTGAAGAGATAAGGCTTCCTGAAAAGATTTTTTTGCAGTTCAATCACGGTATTGGGGCTCAATCGCGGGATCAATGTGAAACAAATGGCTGTTTCATCAGGAAAATGAGCGTCCGATCCACTTTCAAAAAATTTGGAAAAAGCATTTGACAACATCCCGCAACGATGCTATGATAGTCAAGTCACATCGCGTGACAAGAACCTTGAAAACCAAATATCAATCAAATAACTTTGAGTTAAATAATTCAAAAATAATGAGAGTCAAGATTGAACTCGCAAACTTTACATGAGAGTTTGATCCTGGCTCAGGACGAACGCTGGCGGCGTGCATAACACATGCAAGTTGAACGAGAAT
>JAEXCD010000114.1 GCA_023393715.1 Bacillota bacterium | reverse complement strand
AAACTGCTCCTCCCGGTCGAATCGGCACACCGAGCTGTAGCCGCAATATTCACAGCCGTAGCGCACGCCGGCGCCATCCCTGAGATAATACGGCGCGACGTCGATCACGCCCCGATCGAGCTCCGTCAACAGCGCACGCGCAACGCTCATGGATTCCTCCAGCAGGCGCCGCAGCTCCTCAGGCGTCAGCACATTGTCTTTTTCCTCCCAGCTCCGCTTCCGGCCGGACAGCTTATATACCGTGTTGGAAGCAATCTCCTTTGCATCGTCCATCGCAAAGCTTTCATCCATCCCGCGAAGCGCCTTCTCATCGCAGACCAGAACGCCATCCAGCAATCCCTTAGCCGTCAATAGCTCCCTCAGCTCATCATCGGAGCCCTCCTCGAGCTGAGGCGCCGGAGTAATCGGCAAATAGAAACAGCCTAATGGCCGAACGCGGTCGGATTGCTGCGTTGCCGCAGCCAGGTACAGGGTCAGCTGCAAATCCAGTCCTCCCAAAACGCGGCTGAGCTGAAAGCTCCTCTGACCCGTTTTATAATCGATCACCTGCAGATAGGTGACCCCCTCCTCCCGCTCGGACAGCTCATCGACACGATCCATACGCCCCTCGATATACAGGCTGCGCCCTTGCGTCTCGATTACGATCGGCGCAAAGGCCGCTCGCCGTCCAAATCGCTCCTCGTGATAAATTTTCCCGATCTTACTCTGCTGAATCTGATGCCATAGGCGGCGGTGCGCCTCGCAAATTGTCTTTTCGGTCAATGCGAGAATATAGGCGTTTTTGGGGTGCTCCTTTTGCCGTGCATCCATCACCTCAGCAGCTTCCTCATGAAATGCCTCTTTCGCAAAGCCCAGGGCTTCCTCTTCCGTTTTTTTTCGAAATTTTTCCGGGTCTTCAGCCAGCATTGCCGTCCAGCGATCGATAGCTCCGTGTACCGCGACGCCCACGTCGGCCGGACTTACATCCAGTTCACGAGGCACCTCCGGACGAAGCCCGTAATCGAGGAAATAGCGATACGGGCACTTTGCATACGTTTCGATTTGAGACACGCTGATGCTGTCGCGTTCCCCGTACAGATGCAGCGCCGTCTCCGCACTCAACGCATTGCGCTTGTTTCGGTATTGAAGCGCCGCGCAAAGCGCCTGATACAGCGGCTTTAACTCCTCGTTCTTTTTCATCTCCTCCATAATGGCCTGCGCTGCGCGCTTTTTTACGGACGAAGCGGAGCCGTCCCGCATGATTTCCGGCAGCGAAAGACTGAGCATGCTTCTGGAGCGCAGCTGCTCGGACAGCGAAAACCTGCTGACCGACTGGATGGCCAATCCCGATATCGACTGCTTAAGCTGAAGCAGCCAATAGCTTGCCAGCATCCCCTCTCCCGAGCTGTTCTGAATCGAAAAGCTCAACCGCAGGTGCTCTCCCACGCGGTGCAGCAGAACGTAAAAGCTCAGCGCCTCCTCCTCGGAGGCAAAGGAGCGCATCGAAGGAAGATAATATCCCTTTTCGCGCAAAAGCTGCTGCTCCTCCTCGGAAAGCAGCGTCGTGCTTTTCGAGACTTGCGGCAAATAGAGGTCATTCATTCCGAGGATAAAGACCTGTTTTCTGGTGCGCGCTCTCGAACGGATCAGCGGATTGATAAAAACGCCATCCCGATAAGGTGGAATAATGCCTACCGACAGCCCCTTCATTCCTTCCTCGAGCACAGCGCAAAACACATCAAAGGAAACGACTGAATCGCCGCCGATGTCTGCCAGCTGATCCAGAAGAGCCATCACCTGATCCCAAATCTGATGCTGCGCTTCAAAATTCGCCTCTTCCCCGGCATCGCGCAGCTGCGTTTCAAACGCATCCAATGCCGCCGTTACCGGCTCCTGCGTCAGAAGCAGGTAAACGCCTTCGGCAAAATCGGCAATGCGTCGATTGCCCTGCGCCATGTGTACAAAATCCCGAATAAGCGACAGCACCTGATCATTGACCGCGCGCGCCACCGAATACTCCTCCTGCAGCCCCTCCTTCCGGCGCGGATGGTTTGCCAAATACGTCTCATCTGTCTCGAAATAATGCGGCTGTTCAAACATTCCACGATCAATTTTTCGCCGTTTCAGGAAATTCTGATATACACCCAGCGCATCGTCGCCGATGCCGCACAGTCCCGACTTGGCAAAATTGAGCACGTCCGGGCGGCGGTAATTCCTCCGCGCGATATTCAGCGCCGATTTCAGAAACTGAATCAGCGGGAAGACGTCAATTGAGCGCCGTTCGTCGAAGAAAAACGGAATGTTCTCCCATGCCAGCTTTCGCTTTAACAGCCCGGCGTATTCCGCCGTATCGGAAAGAACGATCTGAATATCCCGATATCGGCAGCGCTTCTCCGATACCAGCCGGCGAATCTCGATGATCGCTGCGTCAATCTCCGCCTCCGTGCTGCGATAGGAATAGATGCTGACGGGGCATTCCAAAAATGTTTTGGCCTTTACGCGATATGAGAAAACCTGTGCAGCCGCGTGGGCAAAAATCTCCTTAGGTTGCCCGCCGGCACTGCTCGTGTCCTCCTGTTCCACACATCCATCGGCCGCTTCAGCAAGCTTTGTCAGGAAGTGTTCCGCGATCGAAAACACCTCGGCGTCCTCCACCGCAGCATCGCTTTGCCGCTGCCGCTCCGCACGTTCCAAAGACGCGTCAGGCCTGAGCGTCTCCCGTACCAGCCTCGGATCGCACGTCAGGGCAAAATGACACGTCAATCCCCGCTTAAGCAATGCCGACACACCATCCAGCTCCAGCTGCGACATCGAATGAAAGCCGTCAAAAAAGAAATCGATCCCGTCCAGCACCGGCAGACTGTGCAGCTGAGAAAAAGCCATCTTTAAGCGATCGTCTCCGTCGAGGTAGCGATCCGAAAGACGCTTTTCATATGCAGCATAAATTTCGGCCAATTCGGCCAGCTTGCCCGCCGTACTCTGCGAAAGATTCTCCGCCTGCGAAAGCTCTGACAGCATCTGCGGATGAATGCCATATTCCTTGAATTCGCGCAGCTCCTCCGCTAACCGTTCAAAAAAGCCGCTTCCCCGCACGCCCCGTGAAAAACAGCGCCACGTTTCGCCCAACTCCTCTGCCAGCAGGCGAAGCAGCATCACACGCCCCGAATCCGTCAGCTGCGGATGCTTTAATCCCTTTCCCGCCTCCAGCAGTTCGCGCTCCAGCGAACGAAACGTCTTCACCTGAATTTGCAGCAGCGTATCCCGTTCGAGCGCATCAAACAGAATCTGCTCTGCTTCGACGGTAAATTGGGAAGGGACGACGAAATAGCATCGCCGTCCCTTTGCAGCAGAAGCCGACATGGATCGGATTAAAGACGTTGTTGCCTGATCCGGGTAACGGGAGGCATGAATCCTAAGCATAGATCACTCCTTTTCCGGCGCTCAATCCGCGCCATGCGCGCTTCGATAATCACTCGTTCCAGGCTAATTTCGCCGCACCGTAGATCCCGGCGTCGTTGCCCAGCATCGCCTGACAAATCTCCGTCTGCGCCGTCGAGAGGAACGCATATTCCTTAAAATAATGCCGAACCGGCTCCAGCAAAAGCTCTCCTGCGTGTGAAACGCCGCCGCCGATAACAAAGCGCTGCGGGTTGAGCACCGACGCGATAATTGCCGTAGCGCGCCCCAAATGCCGTCCAAGCTGGTCGATCATCGTCTTCGCCACCTCATCGCCCGCCTCTGCAGCATCAAAGACATCCTTTGCCTCAAGCGCTTCGGGCGGCACTGAGCGCAGAGAAGAAGGCTCTTCGTGTTCCGCCAAATATTTCACGGTCTCCGCAACAATACCCGTGGCCGATGCGACAAGCTCCAGGCATCTCGTACCGCCGCAGCCGCAGTGCCGTTCCCTCGGCGTTTCCAGAACCGGCATATGCCCGATTTCTCCGCCTGCGCCATGGCATCCCGAAACGATCTTCCCATCGATAACGATGCCGCCGCCCACGCCCGTACCCAGCGTATACAGCACGAGATCCCTGACGCCTCGTCCGCTGCCGCGCCACAGCTCCCCAAGCGCCGCCAGATTCGCATCGTTTGCCACAAAAACAGGCACCTGTAATCGCTCGTTCAGTTCGCTGCCGACGCAGGTTGCGTGAAAGGGAACATTTACACAATGTACGACAAAGTTTTGCTCGAGGACCATCCCAGGAACGCCCACGCCCACGCCCACGATGTCAGAAAGGGCAATATCCAGCTCCTGCGCCATTTTTTTGATTTGCTGCGCAATCGAATCCAGTAAATACACTGTCCCCTCTTCGACTTTGGTCGGAACGGCGCTCTTCGCCAGCAGCGTTCCGCCTTCATCAAAAAAACCAAACTTCACGGACATACCGCCGACGTCAACTCCTGCCGCATATTTCATCGCACTCCTCCTAACAACGTCTGTTTTTGCCGTTCCGGCTGTTTATTGTTGCCGTTTTTTTTATTTTACCACATTTCCCCCTCCCGAAAATCGCCCGTTTCGGGACAGCTTGCATCCCGCGCCCGACTGCGCTACAATGAACGAACAGTGTTTCTTGGCACCCACTTTAAAAATCAAGGATGTTTTGACGTCCTTTGGACGTCGCTTTTTTTTGGTTCGCTTTGGTTTGCCGAAACACTCCATATTTTCAGGAGGTTTCACATGTCTTTTCGTTTTAATGCTCGTTTTGTCGCCCGGCAGGCAATGATCGCCGCCATTTATGCCCTGTTGACGTATTCCGGCGCCGCCTTCGGTTACGGGATTATTCAGTTCCGTTATTCGGAGCTCTTGAATTGGTGCGCTTTCTACGACCCAAAAAATGTCGTCGGGCTCTCTCTCGGCTGCTTTCTGGCAAATCTCACCAGCAAGTACGGCATACTCGATCTCTTTGTCGGAACACTCGGCACCCTCCTTGCGGCGGTGTGCATAGCCCGCTCCAGAAAAAAATGGGTTGCCGCACTTTGGCCGGCCGTATTTTCCTTCCTGTACAGCGGCGAGGCGCTCCTTGTCGGCGAAATTCCCCTTGCCCTCTTCCCTGCGGTAACCGCGCAGATCATGCTGTCCGAACTCGTCATCGTCGGCCTCATCGGCCTGCCGCTGGTCTCGGCGCTGGAATCCAATAGGGCCTTTCTCAGCATCATCGCCGATCCACTCATGCTTCCTACCAAAGAGTCTTTGTTCTGATATACTATAAGGGCAAAACATTTCGCATAGAAAGCAGGTCCGGCAATGCACATTCGCCCATTTGAGCAAACGCCCTTTTCATTAAATGACTACCACGCCGACTTGACGGAGCAAAGGCTTGACGTTTCCGTACAGAACGAAGCCAATCCGCCGATTGAATTTGTCAGCTACGATTCGCGGAACATCCGCCCCAACACCCTGTTTCTCTGTAAGGGAAACGCCTTCAAACGCGACTACCTGCTAAGCGCCGTCGATCAGGGCGCCGTCGCCTATGTTGCAGACCGCGACATGGATGTTCCCATTCCCGGCCTCATCGTCAGCGATGTGCGAAAAGCGCTGTCCGTCTGTGCACAGCGCTATTATGAATGGCCGCAAAAGCAGCTGCGCATTCTGAGCGTGACCGGAACAAAGGGAAAGTCGACGACGATGATGTTTCTGCGCGCCATATTGAACCATCACTTTGCTGCGCGCGGGCAAAAGCCGGTCGGCGTCATCTCTTCGATCGATACCTTTGACGGCTATGAAACATTCAAAACGCGGATGACTACGCCCGAACCGCTTGAGCTGTTCGGCCTGCTGCGAAACTGCGTCAGCGCCGGACTGACGACGATGCTGATGGAAAGCTCTTCCCAGGCGCTCAAATATGAACGGATCGACGGCATTCATTTCGATATCGCCGGATTTCTCAACATTTCTCCCGACCACATTTCAAGCGTCGAGCACCTCGATTTTGAGGATTATTTTTCCTCAAAGCTGAAAATATTTGAGAAAACAGCTCATGCCATCATCAATCTGGATACCGACCACGTCGAACGTGTACTGGACGCCGCAAAGATCTGCGACTCAATCACCACGCTGAGCATCCGTCAGCCCGCGGATTACTTTGCCGATCAGATCGCGTTTCAGGGCGACGGCGTGCATCTGCGCATCCACTCGCCCAGCGGCGTTCACGCATACCGCATCGGACTGCACGGAACGTTCAATGCGGAAAACGCACTGATGGCGACCGCAATCGCCGAACGCTTCGGCGCTGCCGCCGCTTCCATTGAAAGCGGGCTGAAGGAGGTCGTCGCTCAGGGCCGCATGGAATTTTACCCTACAAAGGATCGCGCGCTGATCGGCCTCGTCGACTTTGCGCACAACGGGCTCAGCTTCGACAAGGTTTTTGAAGCGATGAAGGACGAGCTTCCCGATTACCGGCAGGTCGCCGTGTTCAGCACCGTCGGCAATAAGGCGCAGAACCGCAGAAAGGGAATGGGAATCAGCGCCGGAAGGCATGTCGATTTCTGTTACTTGACGCAGGATGACAACAATTTTGAACCCGTTTCCCAAATCAACGCCGAAATCGCGCGCTACCTCGATGAATATCACTGTCCGTGGACCGAAATCACCGATCGCCCGCAGGCCATCCATCAGGCCTTTTTGGATGCGGCCGCTCATTACGAAAAAACCGGAGAGCGCACGCTGATTTTTGTTCTCGGAAAGGGCGATGAAACCAATATGCGCGTCGATGGGCGCTATGTCGACTGTCCCACGGACGGCGAAACGGTTCGCGCCGCGGTCGCAGACTACGACGGCTCGCACGAAGCACTTCACCAGGCAGCTCAAGGAGGAAAACAATGAAACACGTACTGTACATCAACGACGCCTGTCCCTACTGCCACCGCGTTCTCCGCTTCATGGAAAACAACGGCGTCACGGGCGTGGACATCAAAAACATTTATGCATCGCCGGAAAACCGGGCCTACCTCATCGAAAAGGGGGGCATGAATCAGGTGCCGTGTCTCTTCATCGATGAACAGCCCCTGTACGAATCGCTGGATATCATCGACTACATGAAGCGGCATTTGCTGTCCGAAGAAAAAGACGTCAACGAGGATATCGGCCCTGAGCCGAACTACTGCACCTTTGACTGAGGACTGCGCAAAGAGCTCAAATAACACAGCTCAAATAGCACAGAAAAGGCGCTCACTTTTCGTGAGCGCTTTTATTGCTTTTCTTAAAATTTTCCCTTCTTGGAGGAATACCCTCTGCTGTTCACCGTCGTCGTTCCCCTCGACTTGGATGCTCCTGTCGATGTGTTCGTTGATGAACTTCCCGTCGATATACGGCTTTCTGTTCGGTCGACAAACTGATCCGTTTGCCGCTGCAGCACAAAGCCGCCTCCCTTTTGATATTCGCTTGCCGTCGTCCGCTTTCCGGCGCTCTTCATTTTTCTCTTTGCCCCGGCGGATACCAGCCATGCAATCGGGAGCGGTATGGCAATCAACGAGAGCGCATACCCGATCAGGCTCTTTGATTCCTTCGCACCCGAGCCCTCCTGAGCGTACAGCGTCAGGTACTGCTCCGCTGACGCCATATAATCATCGAAGGCGTCCGCCCAGGCATCCTCTGCCAGCTCCGGAAGAAAGGCCTCTGCCATCCGATCCTTATTCGCATCCGTAAACGCGCCGTTCGCATAATCGCCGTGTGCGAGAATCACATAATCGCGATTTACCAAATCGAGCACTAATAAAATACCGTTCTGCCCTTCGCCGGCGCCAAGGCCCTTTTCTTCAAAGAAGTTCTCGGCATATCGATCGATTTCGACTTCGGAGCCCGAAGGTCGATCTGTGGTCGTCAGCACCGCAACGGTGCAGTGACTGCGTTCTGAAATCGCCCTTGCCTGCTCCTCAAGCCTTGAGGTCTCCTCTGCCGACAGCACCTGTGCCTGATCAAAGATATATCGGGGCTCTTCCGCCGCCCCATTCACACTCTGCGGCAGCAGGAAGCAGACCAGCGCAAAAACCACAACCCAAATCCTATGCTTCATCCCGGTCGCCCTCCTACATCCAGAAAATCAGGCTGACGATTGCCGCTGCCACGGCAAAGGTCGTGCCAAACAAGCCCCAGAAGCGGCTTTTCGATATCGGCAGATCGCCGATCAGCTTTCCCGTCTGCCCATTCATGGCGAAGAGATAATCCTGCCCCTCCCATTTCGTATTCAGAATCCATACCGGCAAGAGAGCATACTGCACGGCGCGGCGTTCCAGCGCCACGTGCTGATGCACCGCCGAGCAGGTACCGTACCCCTTGACCGTCGCCTTCATCGCCTGAATTGTGCTCGACGAGGCGCGTTCATCGGCGCGCACCGAGCCCTCTTCTGCGGAAACATCGTACTTATCGGCAAGATATCCCGGCAGGTATGCCGTAGAAAACGGCTTGAGCTCGCGGTAATCATAGGGCTCAATCGCATCCATGTATCCGTCCGCCATTTTTTTCAGCCCGTCGACCGGAATTTTTTCAAAATCCATCACGCCGGCGCGCTCTACGACGTAACGCTCCGTAACCGTGACGCGCGTATTCCCGCTTTGATGGGAATGAGACCGTGTCGCATCATAGGTCGCCGAGCCATGCGCCCTTCCCGAATACAGCCAAAACGGCACATAAATGCCCTTGACCTCTTCGATATGGTTCTGCTGCGAAAAAACCTTGGGCAACAGAAATTTTCCCTTGTAGTGTTCCTGAAGCGCTTTGACAGCCGCCTCGCGATCCACCTTAAACGGAATGATTACATCCGGCTTCAGCCCTCCGCTGAACTTGCCCGGAATAATCGTCGGATTGCTGCAATACGGACAGCTCGTCGCCGCCGTGGTTTCTTCACAGAGCAATTCTGCGCCGCAGGAGGGACAGCTATACGTTTTCAATCCTTCTGCCTCCGCGCCCCAGTCGGAAGATATCTGCGAAAAATCCCATTCCGACTCCGCACTTCCCGACATCTCCTGCCGCTTCTCCTGAGCAGCCTTCTCCTCCTGTTCCATCTGTACCGCCGCCCGCTCGTCCTTCTCCGCATACAGCGCTTCAATCATCTCTACGTCAAAAGCCTGCCCGCAGAAATCACATTTCAGCTTGCCGGTCTGGCTGTCAAAATGAAGCGGCCCCGTACAGGAGGGACACTGGTAATTGGTAACCTGCGCTGCCACAACAACCTCCTTTATTATATTTCGCATAAGAAAACCTTTTTCACGTTTACGGCCGTCCCTTTTTGTTCGCGGCGGACCGTATCCTCATTTACGTTCATTATACTCGATTCTCTTCGTCCCGTCTTTGTATTTCGCCCGCCGGAGCGCCTTCCCCGGCGACGCCCCCGAACGGCGAAACTTGACTTCTCCGCGCGCCATCCGCTATACTGTACATGACATGGGGATGAGCTTGGTTTCGACAGGGATACGGAATCTGGAGTAGCGAGCCGTCGGGTCGTCGACGTAAAAAAAGACACCTAAATATAAACGCTAACGATAACGAATTAGCCTACGCTGCCTAATTGAGCAGCCGACCCTCGAAATGGACCCGTAACATTTCGACTGGTCTCATCTATGTCGGGGAACGTTTCACGGTAAGCTTTGCCCGTGCGACGGAATGCATGAAGCTACCGGAACAAGCCTCTTTGCTTCTTTGTTGTGTGTTTCGGGAAATTTTTGAAAGAAGCTGCGCTCGGAGAAATTCCTCAGGAAGTGTTTTTGGACGAGGGTTCGACCCCCTCCATCTCCACCATATAGACATTACACATTGCCCATTACCTCCACGGCCTGCTCATACTTCTATTTTTGCCGCATTGAGGTCGTGTAATGTCTGCACAAGACAGAGGATCAGGGCTTTACGCCCTGATCCTCTGTCATTTATTTACAGCATATCCATAGACAGGAGAAAATATGTACCGCTTTTTTCGAAAACCGCTTGCTCATTTCTTTTCCCTTCTGCTGATTCTGTCTGTATTGAGCGGCTGTCAGTCCCCGCTCAGGCCCGCCGAATCTCCGGAAAACGCGTCCTCTGAATCACTTCATATCAGTGATTCATCCTCATTGAACTCAGCTGCCTCCGCCGAGCGCGATGCATTCTCATCGCAATCCGATGCCGACGAGGACGCCGATGCACACGAAAAATCCGAATCCGAACCCTCAACACAGGTGCAGTACGGAAAATCGTACTACACGGCAGAGGAGGTCGCCTCGTACATCCACTGCTATGCCGAGCTTCCGCCCAACTACATCACAAAGGACGAGGCCCGGCGATCGGGCTGGTCGGTATCCGATACCGACGGGCTCGTCATTGGCGGAGATCGCTTCGGCAACCGCGAAAAACGCCTTCCGGTAAAAAGCGGCCGGAAATATTTTGAAGCGGATATCGCTGCGGGCTATGGAGAAAATCGCGGAACGCAGCGGCTGATCTACTCCAACGACGGCTTAATTTTTTTCACCGATGACCACTACGAATCCTTTACGCAGCTCTACGGAGAATTTGAATGAAACATTATCAGCTTTCAGGCGAGCGGTTCTCCAACCGCCACAAGGCCTACCAATATCTGTCCGACGTGTTCTCCTTTCCGGAATACACCGGAAAAAACTTAGATGCGCTGTGGGATGCGCTGTCCGATCTCGCCCCCTTTCATCTGACGCTCGTCAATGGACGGGCATTGCCCAAAAATTTACAGGAGTACGGGCTGTCCATGCTCGATCTGTTTGCCGATCTTTCTGAAGAATTTGAGGGCGTTTTCGAGCTGCATTGGTAGTCCGAAAATCAAAAAAGGCCGCATCGACGATGCGGTCCTTTTTTGATTTCATATTATTCACTATTTATCGACAGCTAAATTGTCAAAATAACCCTGAATCAGCACGATGGGGGTTCCCTTATCTCCGCTGCCCGACGTCAGGTCGGCCAGCGAGCCCAACAAATCGGTAATGCGGCGCGGCGTCGTGCCTTCCGATACCATTTGCCCTTTGAGATCGCCCTCTTTTTTGGAAATCTCTGCCAAAATCGCCTGATTCAATTCCTCCCCGCGCAGTGCGCCGAAGTCGTTGTCCGCCAAATATTTCAGTTTCAGCTCATTCGGCACGCCTTCCAGCCCCGAGGTATAGGCCGGGGAAACAGTCGGATCGGCCAGCTCCCAAATTTTGCCGACCGGATCGCGAAATGCACCGTCGCCGTAAATCATGACCTCGATCTGCTTTCCCGTATCCTTGCGAAGAATATCGGCAATCTGATCGACAACCCACTGGCAGTCATTCGGGAACAGCTTTACACGCTCCTCCGTCGCCTTGTTGCTGCCTAAGAGACCATATTGCGCATTGAAGCCGCTGCCATTGACGGACTCGGACAGGATATCCTCCAAATTGTACAGCGTTCTGCAGCCGGCGGCAGCAAGGATGCGCTTTGTTCTCTTGCGCGTATGAATGTCGCAGGTGAGCACCGCATCCGTATGCTTCAAAATCTCCCTCGGATCATTGGCGAGAATGATCTCGACCTCGCACTGCTCC
>JAEXCD010000080.1 GCA_023393715.1 Bacillota bacterium | reverse complement strand
ACCCAAATCCGCGTGTAAGCACTGAATTAGTCTACCCGTTTTTTGCCCATTTGGCAAGTCCAAAGCGTCGATTTATCACCGTTTTGTCGCTGTATTCGGGTCAGGCCGCATTTCTTCGATCCAACCGCGGAGTACGCGTTCATCCTCCCGAAGCCGGGCGATCAGCTCCGCGCGGTCATGAAACTTAATATCTCCCCGTTCGTAGCGCAAAAATTCAATGCGAATCTCCTGTTTGTACAGATTTTCCGAGAAATCGAAGAGGTGTGTCTCAATTTTAATGTCGGGCGAATCGGTAAACGTCGGATTCGTGCCGATGTTCGTCATGCCATAGTACGGCCCTCTCCGTTCCCTGCCGAGACAGGAGCGCGTCAGGTAGACGCCGTTTTTCGGGATACAGTATGGGAAATCCAACGCCAGATTTGCGGTGGAAAAGCCCAGATGACGGCCTCGTCCCGCACCGGAGACGATGCGCCCCCGCATTGCATAGGATGCCCCGAGCATTTCGTTCGCCGCCGGAAGCGCTCCGGACAACAGGCACTGGCGTATGCGCGTGGAGCTGATTCGTTCTCCTCCGTACGTCACATCGGGCACAGCGCAAACGGAAAAGTCGAAATGCTTTCCCTGCTCCTGAAGGAACGGCACATCGCCCGATGCATGAAATCCGAAGCGATAGTCCTCTCCGACGATGACATTTTTGGCATGCAGCGTTTCTACTAAAAAATGACTGACAAAACGCCCCTTTGGAATCGACATGAATGCCGCATCGAAGGTAATGAGAAAAACAACGTCGATATGTAGCTCCTCCAGAAGCCGGATTTTGTCGTCCAGCCTCATCAGCAAGTGCCCGCGCTCCCGCGAGACATAATCGGAGGTATGATTTTTGAAAAGCAATACGCCGGACAGTCCGCCGATTCGCCCGGCCTCTGAAACGCTCCGGTGAATCAGGGCGCGATGGCCGATGTGCAGCCCGTCAAAATTTCCAAGCGCGATAGACATATCAGAAGAGGGATTGTCCACTTCTTTTTCATCCAAATCAATGATCTTCATCCGCACGTCCATTTCGTTCTGATTGCGGCATTTCGCACAAAAGCTTTTTTAGCTTCAGCACGGTCCCCGCTTCCGTTTTTAGCATCCTTCCCAGCCCCAGAAAGCCGTCCGGGCCGAAAAGGGAGAGTTCTTCCTGCTCCATCGCATCGCTTTTGCCTTCGGCAGCTGCACCGGACACAGCCCCGAATCCGGTCTGTCCGCTCACCGCGACCTCTTGCCCACAGCACAGTCTTCTTGCCGCCTCTTCCGTTACGTGCAGGCCGGGCAAATGCGCCACCGCCGTTTCCATCGGCAGAATCAACGCTTCCGCCTGTTCTCGGCTCATTTCCTTCAGACGGCTGATCGGCGTCGCATCGTCTGCCTTGTAGGGGCCTGCTTCGACGCGTTCCAGTGTCGTCATCGTCGCAAGGCTTCCCAATGCCCGCCCGATTTCGTCGACCAGGACGCGAATATACGTCCCTTTAGAGCAGCGGCAGTAAAACGACAAACGATCCTCGCAAAGCGAGACGAGGCGCAGTTCCGCAATCGTCACGGGTCGGGCTTCGCGTTCGACCTCTTCTCCACGCCGCGCATACTCATAAAGGCGGCGGCCGTTTTTCCGGACAGCGGAGAACATCGGCGGCTTCTGAAGGATCGGCCCCTGAAACCGAACCATCGCCTCTTCTATTTCGCCTCGGGAAAAGAAACGACGCGGCGCCTGTTCAAGCACCGTCCCCGTCGCATCCAGGGTATTCGTTGCATAACCGAACTGACACGTGCAAAGGTACGCCTTGCCCTGAGCGGAAATCAGATCGGCCAGACGCGTCGCCTTGCCGACACAAACCGGCAGCACGCCGGTCGCCATCGGATCTAACGTGCCCGTGTGGCCGATTCGCTTCATGCCCAGGACGCCGCGCACGATTGCTACGACGTCGTGCGAGGTCATGCCGGCCTCTTTATATACGTTCAAAATTCCGGACTTCATTTCGCGCTCCAGTCGATATCGAGAAGGGCCTCCCGAATCGTTCGGAGCGCCTGCTCATTTGACATGCTGAGCGTACAGCCGGCCGCCTTCTTATGCCCGCCGCCGCCAAAGCGACAGGCGATTTCAGAGACGTCAAAATAACGCTTGGAACGAAGGCTGATCTTTTGTGTACCCGGCGCAATGTCCTTCACCAAAACGGCGATTTCAACGCCGTCCATGTTCTTCAGCACATCGACCGCACTCTCTGCCTCGGGCATTTCCAGCTTGTACTTCGCCAAAAGCTTCTGTGTCGCATTTGCCAGAACGATTCGTCCGTTCGCCAGATATTCGGCATGCTCCACCTGATATCCCTGAAAAGCAAAGAGATTAGCGTTGATCGTCTGGAATTCGTGGTAGTACACCAGATCGACATCGGCCCCCGCATCGATCAGCTCCGCGCCGATGCGCATGGCACGTGCGCGCGCCGTGTCGTACAAAAAGCGGTTCGAGTCCGTAATCAGCCCCGCATACAGCGCCGTCGCCGCATCCGACGGTACGGAAAAGCCCTCGTGAAGCAGCAGCTCTGCCACCATTTCACAGGTCGAAGAGGCGTCGGGGCGTACCCAATTTTGGTCACAGATGAGGCCGTTTGTCTGATGGTGATCGATACACAGGCTTGAGGCGCTGTTTTCCATCGCCATATGCGCCGCGCCCATTCGCGGAACATCGCCGAGATCCAGCAAAACAAAGAGATCATAGGCTTTTTCCGGATCAACCGGCTTCATGTCCTGCAGGTGCGGCAAATAGGACAGATGCAGCGGTACAGGGTCGGTTTGCAGCATATCGACCTGCTTGCCCATTGCGCGCAGCGTTACGCCCAGGCCGAGCACCGCCCCCAGACAGTCGCCGTCGGGATTGAGATGTCCTGCGACGGCGATCGTTTCTGACTTCCGAAGCAGCTCTGCCATCGCTGACGTACTATTCATCCTCTCGTCCTTCCAACGCATCCGTTTCGTTCTCTTCGTCATCGCCCCGAGCCGCAGCATGCTGACGGTCCGCTTCCAGGGTTTTTTCAATCAGCTGATCCATATAGAGCCCGTGTTCAATACTCTCATCCAGCTGAAAACGAAGCTCCGGAATCTGGCGCAGCATCACCTGGTGACCGAGCTCCTTTTTCAAAAAGCCGGCCGCCTTGTCCAGTCCTTCCAGGGTCTGCTGTTTTTCCCATTTCGTTCCCAAAATCGTGACATAGACGTCCGCATAGGAAAGATCACTGGACACGCGTACGCCTGTCACGGAGGTGATCGCCGCGATTTTCGGATCCTGAAGGCGAAAGGCAATGGTCTGCGAGAGCGCTTTTTTGATTTCCTGAGAAATACGTCCTACACGTTTCGGATTCATCGTCTTCCCCTCACTTAATTTGCATCGGTAATCTCTACGTCGTGGAAGCACTCGATCTGATCGCCGACCTTGATATCGTTGTAATTTTCAATGCCGACGCCGCCCTCGTAATTGGTCGCCAATTCTTTGACGTCGTCCTTAAAGCGGCGAAGCGAAGAAATTTTTCCCTCGTGAATGACGACGTCATTGCGCAGCAAACGAATCGATGAATTGCGCGACAGCTTGCCCGAGGTCACATAGACGCCCGCTACGACTCCTGCGTTCGGCACGCGGAACGTATCGCGAACCTCTGCGCGGCCCAAAACCTCTTCGCGGAACTTCGGCGCAAGCATGCCCTTAATCGCCTGCTGAATATCCTCGATCGCCTCATAGATGACGCGATACGTGCGAATGTCGATTTCGTCCTTTTCCGCCTGCGCGATGGCGCCCTGATTCGGTCGAACGTTGAAGCCGATGATCAGCGCATTCGACGCCGCCGCCAGCATGACATCCGACTCGGTAATTCCGCCGACTGCGCCGTGGAGAATGTTTACCTTGACCTCTTCGTTGCCCAGCTTCTCGATGGAGCCCTGGACTGCGTCGATCGTACCCTTGACGTCCGTCTTGACGACGATGTTGAGCTCCTTCAGCTCTCCTTCGGAAATCTGCATGTGCAGATCGTCGAGTGAAACGTGTGTCGTCTTATTGAGCTTTTCTTCGCGCTCTTTGAGCGACGCCTTTTCCGCAAAGGCCCGGGCAACTTTTTCATTTTCAACCGCATAGATGTGGTCGCCCGCCTCGGGCAGATCGGACAAGCCCAAAATCTTCACCGGCATCGACGGGCCGGCCTTGCGCACCTTTTTCCCCTGCGCATCAAACATGGCGCGGATATGACCGCTGACGGTGCCGCTCACGACATAGTCGCCGTCATACAGCGTTCCTTTTTGCACCAGCACGGACGCCGTCGCTCCGCGCCCCTTTTCAAACTGCGCTTCAATAATCACGCCGACCGCGCGGCGGTTCGGATTTGCCTTGAGCTCCTCCATCTCCGCAACCATCAGCACCATCATCAGCAGCTCGTCGATGCCCTCGCCGGACTTTGCGGAAACGGGGATCATAATGGTATCTCCGCCCCACGCCTCGGCGACGAGGCCGTATTCGGTCAATTCCTGCATGACGCGGTTCGGATCCGCCTCATATTTGTCCATCTTGTTGATGGCGACAATGATGGGTACGCCTGCGGCCTTTGCGTGGTTGATCGCCTCGACCGTCTGAGGCATGACGCCGTCGTCCGCCGCCACGACTAAAATCGCGATATCCGTCGACTGTGCGCCGCGCATACGCATCTGGGTGAACGCCTCATGCCCCGGGGTGTCGATGAACGTAATGCGGTTTCCCTCGTGCGTGACCGTCGAGGCGCCGATGTGCTGCGTAATGCCGCCCGCTTCGCCGCGCGTCACCTGCGTATTGCGGATCGCATCCAGCAATGAGGTTTTACCGTGATCGACGTGACCCATCACCGTAACCACCGGCGGACGCAGCTTCAGCTCCTCCGGATCATCCTCATAATCCAGCACGCCGAAGATTTCACCGTCATCCCCCTTGGACGGCTCCGTGATAAGAACGCCGAATTTCTCGGCGATCTTCTCGGCCGTTTCAAAAGTGATCGACTGATTCAGGCTCGCCATAATGCCCATGCGAATCAGCTCGGAAATCACCTGCATTGAATTTTGACGGATCGCCTTTGCAAAGTCTGCAACAGTGATCTCTGCCGGAATTTCAATGATGTCTTCAAAATCGTCCGACACCTCTGTCGCCGCAGCCTTTTTGTTCTTCTTATTCTTTTTCTTATTGCGATTGGAATCGGCCGTCGCAGCCGGTGCGGCTGTTTGCGGCGCATTCTTCTCTTTTTTGTTTTTCTTCGCGTTCTTTTTCGCCTGCGGCGCCGTCGAAATATCCTCTTTTTCCGCTCCTTCTTTTTTTGCGGCGGCGGGCTTGTCCGACTTGACCGGCTCTTTTTCCGAAGCAGCCCTTTTTGTATTCTCTTTTTTCGGCTCGTGTTTTCCGCGCGCTACATGCGAGGTCGATTTTTGCGCGGTCTCCTTCGGCGCTTTGGGATGCTTTTTCTCCTCAGCCGCCTTCCTCGCCTCGGCATAAAATGCCCGAATGCGTTCGACGTCGGCCTCCTCCATCGTGGACATATGTGATTTAAATTCCAGAGAAAACTCCTTTTTCAAAATCTCCAAAAAATCCTTGGAGCCCAAATTCAGTTCCTTCGCCAATTCGTATACTCTAATTTTTCCCATCGTTTCGTCTCCTTATGATTCTACATAACGCACGATCTCCTCATAAAAATCGTCTGAAACCGAAGTTTTCAGTGCAAACTTCAGCATATTTTTCTTTTTTGCTTTACGAATACAGACTGCATCGCGACAGAGATAGGCGCCTCGGCCATTCGCCTTGCCGCTTTCGTCAATGATAACCCCTCGCTCGGGGTCGTTCACAATGCGAACCAGCTCCCGCTTTGGACGCCTCTCGGAACAGGCGATGCATTTTCGAAGGGGAATCTTGCGTTCCATCACTTCGAAGCCTCTTCCTGAGCCGGTTCATTCGCCGGATCGGACTCGTCGGACGCGACGTGCTCCAGATAAAGGTTATTTTCCAGAAGATCCGCGTTGGCATTCCGCACGGCTTCTTCCACCTCCATCGCGTCGTATTTTTCCTGATCCGCTAAGTACTGAGACATTCCCTTGATATCAATCTTCCAGCTCGTGAGCCGTGCGGCGAGACGAACGTTTTGCCCTTCCTTCCCGATTGCCAGAGAAAGCTGATCATCCGGAACAATGACCACGGCCGATTTTTCCGGCACGTTGGTGATGACGCGCTCGACCTGAGATGGGCTCAGCGCATTGGAAATAAAGCGTTTGATATCCTTGTCATAGATGATGATATCCATTTTTTCCCCATTCAGCTCGTCAACAATAATGTTGACGCGCGCACCCTTGTAGCCGACGCAGGCGCCAATGGGGTCGACATTCGGGTCATTGGAAAAAACGGCCAATTTGGTTCGGGAGCCCACCTCACGTGAAACGGAATAAATTTCAACCGTTCCGTCAGCGACTTCCGGAACCTCCTGTTCAAACAGGCGAAGCACCAAATTGGGATGCGCGCGGGACAGAATAATCTGCGGCCCCTTTGCCGCATTTTTCACGTCGACTACGTACAGCTTCAGGCGATCCTCCGGCTTGACATGCTCCCCCGGAATCTGTTCATTCGGCGGAACCACTCCCTCGGTTTTCCCCAGATTGATATAAATCGAATTAAAGTCCACGCGCTGCACCGTGCCCGTAATCATTTCCCGAAGCCGATCGATGTAATCGTCGTAAATGGATTCGCGCTCGGCATCGCGGATCTTCTGAATGACGATGTTGCGTGCCGTCTGCGCTGCGACGCGGCCAAAATTTTTCGGCTTCACCTCGACGCGCATCAGATCCCCGAGCTCGACGCGTTTGCGCTTCAGGCGCGCCTCCTCAAGCGACACCTGACGATAGGCATCCTCGACCTGGTCGACGACCTCTTTCAATGCATAAATCCTGATATCGCCGGTCTCCTCGTTGATACTGACCTCTACATTGGTATGATCTGCAAAGTTTTTCTCGTAGCTTTTTTCAAGCGCCTTTGCCAGAGCCTCGAGGATAACCGCTTTCGAAATCCCCTTATTGCGCTCCACTTCATCGAGCGCTTTAATCAGTTCCTTGTTCATCTTCCACCTCACATCCTGATCACAATTTTTATCTGGGCAATCTCTTTTTTCAAAATACACCGCTCGACGCCCGCAACGCGAATCGCAACGGATTCCTCATCGAAGCCGATCAGCTCGCCTTCCCATTTCTTCACGCCATCCTTCTTTTGAAACAGCTGAATCGAGATCGTTTCGCCGATGTTTCGCTCGAGATCCCGATCTGTTTTCAACGGTCGATTCAAATCCGGCGAGCAGACCTCCAAATAATAGTTTTCATCAATGGGATCCCACTCGTCCAGCTTCGGGCTGAGGTGGTTGCTGACCGCTTCACAATCGTCCACCGTAATTCCCTTCTCGTGGTAAAGGTAAAGTCGAAGATAGTGCTCTCCGCGCTCCCTGACCCATTCCACGTCGATCAACTCATACCCCAGGCTCTCTACCTCCACGCGCAAGGGCTCTCGAAGTCTTTCAAATTGCTGATGGTTCACTGTCGCCTCCTGTTCGGACCTGCTGAAAAAAACAAGAGCGGGACGACCCACTCTTGTATCATGCCAACCTATCTACTTGTGCTGATTATACCAAAAAAACAAGCGGGGCGCAAATAAGTTGCATTAAAATGTCGTTTTCGGACGATTTAAGATTAGAAGCCCGAAAAAAAGCTCATTTGGTTACTCATCGGCAGCGAATCGAGCAATCCGTACTCCTGCATGGAGTTCATCGCATTTTTGCTGACGCCGGTCCGTTTCTTGAACTCCTCCACGGACAAAAATTCCCCGTCATTACGCGCCCGAACGATACTGCACGCCATGGCCTCGGATACTTCGTCCAGCGCAGCGAGCGGCGGCAGCACCGTATGCTCGTCGCGAATGAGAAATTCAGTCGCTGCGGAATCATAGAGGCTGACCGGCGCGAAAGAGAAGCCGCGCGCATACATCTCCTCGATGACCTCCAGAAGCGTGCGCTTGGCATTGTCAATTTCCTCATTCCCTTCGGCGGCATCATCCGTTTTTTCGGTACTTCTCTGATACTCCTGTACCTCGTCGAGACTGTGAAAAAGGAACAGGGTCGAGAAATCGCTGAGGCGCTGTCCATAGTAGGTCGCATAGAAGGCGGCGGGACTGTGTACCTTAAACCAGGCGATTCGGTAGCTCATCATAACATACGCCACCGCGTGCGCCTTCGGAAACATGTACTTGATTTTGTTGCAGGACTCAATATACCACTCGGGCACTCCGTGCTCGCGCATATGCTCTTCCGTGCCGTTCGGGATTCCCTTGCCCTTTCGAACCGCCTCCATCGTCTTAAAGCTCTCGAGCTGATCCATGCCCTTGGAAATCAGATAGATCATGATGTCGTCGCGCGTGCAGATGGCATGACTCAGATCGGTAACGCCGTCGTGAATCAGATCCCGTGCATTGCCCACCCAAACGTCGGTTCCGTGGGACAGACCGGAAATGCGCACGAGCTCCGCAAAGGTCGAGGGCTTGGTTTCCTTCAGCATGCCGCGGACAAAGCCGGTTCCCAGCTCCGGGATTCCCAGCGACCCGTCGTCTTCATTTTTGTAATGCGCACGCGCGCAAAGCGACTCCGCCCCCGAAAAAATGGCCATCGTTTCCGGATCCCCAAACTCGATCGTCAGCGGGTCGATGCCCGTAAGCTCCTCCAGCTGTCGGATAATCGTCGGACTGGTATGCCCTAATTCATCAAGCTTCAGCATTCGCCCGCTCAGATTTTTATAGCTGAAATGCGTCGTAATGACATCGCTCGCCAAATCATCGGCCGGGTATTGGATCGGACAGAAATCGAGGATATCCATCGTCTGCGGGACGATCATCAGGCCGCCCGCATGCTGGCCCGTCGTCCGCTTTGTTCCATCCATCATCCGCTGAATCATGCGAATCTGAGCTTCGCTCAGCAGCCGCTCTTCCTCCGGCACAAACTCCTGCTCGAGGTATTTTCGAATCAGACCGTACGCCGTCTTCTCCTGTATGCCGCCGATCGTCCCCGCGCGAAATACCTTTCCCGCTCCGAACAGGGTTTCCGTATATTTATGGATGACCGACATGTATTCGCCCGCAAAATTCAAATCGATATCCGGCTCCTTATCTCCATGGAAGCCCAGGAATACCTCAAAGGGGATATCGTGCCCGTTGCGTTCCATTTCCGCTCCGCAGATCGGACATTTTTTGGCCGGAAGGTCGAAGCCCGATCCGACCGACCCGTCTTCAATAAACTCGCTGTGACGACAATGCCGGCAAATATAGTGCGGCACCAGAGGATTGACCTCGGTAATGCCCGCCATGGTCGCCGCAAAGGACGACCCGACGGAGCCTCGGGAGCCGACCAGATATCCGTCTTCATTGGATTTCGCCACCAGCTTCTGCGCGATGACGTACAGAGAGGCATAGCCATGGGTGATAATCGACGTCAATTCGCGTTCCAGGCGCGCATGAACCAGCTCCGGAAGCGGGTCGCCATAGATCGCGGTCGCCCGCGCCATCGTCATTTCCCGAAGCTCTTCCTCAGCACCGGGCAGCTGCGGCGTAAACGTTCCGTCGGGAATGGGACGAACGTCCTCCATTCGCTCCGCAAAGCGACGCGGCTCATAAATGACCAGCTCCTCGGCTCGCCTCGTTCCCAGCCACGCAAATTGGGCCAGCATTTCCTTTGTATTGAGGAAACGATAGCGCGGCACGCGCTCCATCTCCACCTTGCGCTGGTAATTTACTAAAATATTTCGCGCGATGCGCTCTCCGCTTTTCAGATAGTAGGGTGATCCGATGGCCATGCAGGGCTTGCCCCGCTCCTCACCGAGGCGAAGAATCGATTCGACGATGCTGCGGTAGTGATCCTCATCCGCGACCAATTCATCCCGCTCTGCTTTTTCCCAGAAGCAGCTCGGCTCGACCATTACGCAGTCCGCCTCGTCGAGCAACTCCAAAAGCCGCGCTTTTGGCCACCTCCGCGACACCGCTTCAAATAATTTCGATCCGACAAAGCCCGTTGCTACGACGAGCCCCTCGCGGTTTTGACGCAACAGCTTTTCGGGAAGGCCGGCCGACCGGAAATAGTAGCGCATGTTCGCCTGAGAGATGAGATCGTAAAACCCCTTCAGCGCAGACTGCTTTTGACAATAGAGCAGCAGCTCCGCGCTTTCATGGCGGCTCAGCGGGAACTCGGAGGCCGTATTATTGATCTCCGACAGCTTTTCGCCGCGTTTTTCCCACTCCGCCATCAGTTTCAGGAATACCTCACCCGTCGCCTTTGCGTCGTCCGAGGCGCGATGGTGGTTGATCAGCGCCACATTGAGTTTTTTCGTCAACGTATCCAGCTTGTGGTTTTTGTATTCGGGATGCAGCGCACGCGCCAAACCCAACGTATCGAGATAAATCGGCTCGAAGTCCAGCTCCAGGCGATGGGCATTTTCGACGATGAATCCGATATCAAAGTCCGCATTATGTGCGACCAGGATACTGTCCCTGGCAAACTCCAAAAAGCGCGGCAGCACCTTGTCGATGGGATCCGCAGGAGAAACCATCGAATCCGTGATTCCGGTCAATTCCGTGATCTTTTCCGGAAGCAGACGCCCCGGATTGACAAATTCGTCATAAATATCCGTCGGTACGCCATTTTCATAGCGTACCGCGCCAATCTCGATAATGCGGTCATTGAAACGCGAAAAGCCCGTCGTTTCGATATCAAAAACCGTATAAGCGTTGTGAAAATCAGCGGGATCCTTTCGGTACAGGTTCGTCAGAATCTTGTGCTCCTCAGAGAGCATTTTGGCGTGGTAGCCCAAAATCAGGCGAATTCCCGTCCCGTGAAATGCATCGAAGGCCAAGGGATAGGCCTGCACGGAGCCCTTATCCGTAATGGCGACAGCGCTGTGTCCCCACGCCTTGAGCTGCTTGGCCAGCGCCTTCGGATTGATGAGTCCCTCCATCGCCGTCATCTGTGTGTGCACGGCTAATTCAATTCGTTTTTCCTCCGCCGAATCGGTCTCGTCTTTCTTTTTCGCCTCTGCGAGTGCGGTGAACGTGAAGACATTGGCCTTTGCGTACGTGTCGAATTGCAGGCGCCCCTGAGCAATAATGCTTACCCCGTCGCGAAGGTGCTCCTGTATCGCCTCTTCGTCCTTCCCCGGCAAAAACATCTTGCACAGAACCGCACCGCCTTCCTCATCGGTGAGATCGCATTGAAAAAGAATCTTGTCGCTTTTGGTCTTCCGATAATTTACGGCATGCAGCTCGCCGCGGATTCGGCACAGCCCCATATCCATCGATATCTGTGCCAGCGGCGTGAGCGGCTGATCATCTGCTTTTCTTGTAAATCGCCCGAAGGAAAATCCGTCGCCCGAAATCACCGCAGCCGGACTTTTCACACTTTTTTCCTTCACCTGAGGACGCTTCACGACGATCGGAGCCTCGTGAAAGTCGGCGGGGCGGAGCGCTTCGGTCCGTTCTGCCCGTTTGAGCGCGAGCGTGCGGCCTTGCTCCCGCCACTGCGCAACGGCATCGCGCCACACCTCCGATTGCTCGAGTACGCAGGCCAGCGCCTCATTGCGCACGGAGACGGTCAAAGTTTGCCCACTCTCTGTAAAATCCTCCGGCGTCAGCGTCGATGCCAGCGGTATTTGCGCCTTCAGTTTCTCAAACAGCGCCTCCCCATTGAACAGCGGCTTTGCAGCCACCGTCGGCATTGCAACCGAAGGAATTCCAAAGCGATCCTGCCACGCGCGCTCCACTTTATCCCGATCCCATTCGCTCAGCGGTCGGTTAAGCTCCAAAAAAACGCGAAGCTGCGGCGCCTTCGGGAAATAGACGATTTTTGTAATTTTTGCTTCGTACTCCTTGAGCACCATCTCCAGGACATCAACGTCCATTCCGCTCCGCCTTTCCGATTTCTTCCATCAGCGCATCCAAAAGCTGCTCCTCCGGGAGCTGGCGAATCACCACGCCCTTTCGGAAGAGTACCCCCGTCCCGTTGCTTCCGGCAATGCCATAATCCGCTTCCCGCGCCTCTCCCGGTCCGTTGACCGGGCAGCCCATAATCGCGACCTTGATATTGAGCTTCCGATCCTTCAAACGGCGTTCGGCCTCTTCGACGATGGAAACCAGGTCAATCTTGGTTCGCGCACACGTCGGACACGAAACCAAATCGATGCCCTCCCGTAAGAGACCGAGGCTTTTTAAGATCTCACGTCCGATGCGCACCTCCTGAACCGGATCTCCGGTAATCGAAACGCGGATGGTATCGCCGATTCCCCTTGCGAGAAGCGCGCCGATTCCGACGGAGGATTTAATTGTTCCCTGAAATGGCGGCCCTGCTTCCGTAACGCCCAGATGCAGCGGATAGGAGGAGAGAGTGGAAAACAATTCGTACGCGCCGATCATTACGCGAACGTCGCTGGATTTGATCGACACCTTCATGTCGTAAAAGCCCATTTCCTCCATGCGGCGCACCTCCTCCAGTGCGCTGTATGCCAGCGACTCCACATTCACTCCGTGGTATTTTTCAATCATGGAGCGGTGAAGGGATCCGGAATTCACGCCGACGCGAATGGGTATGTGTCTCTTCCTGCACGCCGCAACCACTTCGCGAAGGCGGTCCTCGCCGCCGATATTGCCCGGATTGATGCGAAGACAGTCGCAGCCGTATTCGACGGCCAGTAGAGCGAGGCGATAGTCAAACTGAATATCCGCAATAAACGGAATGTGCGTGCGTTCCCTGATGTGCGGAATCGCCTGCGCGTCTTCGAGACAATTTACCGCTGAGCGGGAAATGTGACAGCCGGCCTCCTCAAAGGCCAGAATCTGACGGACCGTCGCCTCAATATCCTTTGTATCCGTATTCGTCATCGACTGTACGGAAATTGGGGCGTCGCCGCCGACGGCAACGGAGCCCACCTGAATTTGTTTTGTTTGTACCCTCGACATAGCTCCTCCTCAGCGAAAAAGGCCGATGACGTCTTTAACCGATACCAGTAAGATCAAGCCCATTAAAAACAGAAAACCGATCGTTGTAATGCGCGTCTCGAGCTCCTTTTTCATCGCTTTGCCGCGCAGCTTTTCAATAATGATGAAGAGCAGCTTTGATCCGTCGAGCGCCGGAATGGGCAGGAGATTGAAAAAGGCCAAATTGAGCGAAATATACGCACTAAAGAAGAGAACGCTGCTGAATCCCTGCTTTGTCGCCTGTCCGATCGCACTGACGACGCCTACGGGCCCGGACACCGCTTGCAGCGACAATCGCCCGGTGAGCAGCCGGGCAAATACATCAAACAGCTCGCCAAAGAGGTGTCCCGTCATGGCAACGCCGTCCTCAATCGCCCACAGCACGTTCGATTGGGTCTTTGCCGTAAAGCCGAACACCCATCTCCCCTCCTGCTGCACCGGCGCGATCCGAACCGGCGTCTGTTTCACGCCGTCTCGCGTATAGATTACCTCAATCGGCGATCCTTCGCTTTTTGCGAGGTGCGCGCGGATTTCCTGCAGAGAGTCCACGTTCTGTCCGTCGAGCATCTGGATCGTATCGCCCGGCTGCAGGCCGGCCTCCGCAAAGCCGGACTCTGGTACGACCGTGTCGACCGTCGTCGTACCCCGTCCGAGCATTCCGTTAAAGATGGAGAAAAACAGAACCGCGATGACCAGATTCATCATAGGCCCCGCTAAAATCGTAATAAAGCGCTGCCACGGTTTCGCGGAATCGTAGCTGCGCGGATCGTCCGAAGCGTCGTCCTCCCCCTCCATCGCACAGTACCCGCCAATGGGCAGCAAACGAAGAGAATACTGGGTTTCTCCGCGCTGCGAGCGCAAAATTGCAGGCCCCATGCCGACAGCAAATTCATTGACGCGAATGCCAACCGCCTTTGCCGCGAGAAAATGACCGCCCTCATGGAACAACACTACAACCAAAAACACAACAAGTGCGACGAGAATTGACAAAAAATCCATTCACACCTTCCTTTCTATCGAAAAAGTCACTCACCGGAATCCGGCAAGTGACTGTCGTCGTCAACCGAATAATTTCAGCAGCGCCCAAACCGTCGGCGCCGCAAAGAGCACGGAATCAAAGCGATCCAAAATCCCTCCGTGCCCGGAAAGCAGATTTCCGTAATCCTTTATACCCACTTCCCGCTTAAAGCGCGAGGCGCACAAATCACCCGCCTGCGATGCAACCGAACCGATAAATACCGCCAGAAGGACGTGCACGATCTGAAGCTCCGAAAAGAAGAAGCAGCGAAATCCTGCGGCGACGGCAAGCGCGCCGATCATGCCCGAGATCGAGCCCTCCACCGTTTTCTTGGGGCTGATCGTCGGACACAGCGGATGATGCCCCAGAAGCATCCCGCCGACATAGGCAAAGGTATCCGTGCCCCACGCAGCGGCGAACACCAAAAGGACATATTCCTGATAGGCATCGGGGTACAGCAGCAGGA
Organism: Bacillota bacterium; assembly: GCA_023393715.1. Lineage (GTDB taxonomy): Bacteria > Bacillota > Clostridia > Tissierellales > Peptoniphilaceae > JAEXCD01. The sequence continues at coordinate 2,499 of JAEXCD010000080.1, read as the reverse complement.
ACGAAAGCAATCCGCTGATGTAAAAAAAAGCAAACAGGGATGAAATGCCGTCCATAAGGCTGATTTCGCGGTCAAAGGTGATGCGCAGGAGACAGACCATCAGCATTACCACCGAGACTAAAAACATTCCCTCAAAGGAGTATTGATAGGCGCACCACTGCAGCAGCAAATTCGCGACCAGTGCAGACGGCAGATCCGGGCGATATTTCGCCTTTTGGAACGCGGTCAGCAGCTCCGTGACGGCAATCGATGACACCACGGCATTCATCACAAAAAGCCCCTCACGCGACCCGAAGATAATCGCCAAAATTACAACGAGCAGGACAAGCCCGGTAAAGAAACGCGATATGAAATTTTTCATTTTACGCCTCCGAATCGTCGATCGCGCTTCGCATATTCGAGAAAGGCCTCCTCAAGATGCCGTTTTGAAAAATCCGGCCACAGCACGTCAGAAAAATAGAGCTCTGCGTACGCAGCCTGCCAGATCATAAAATTAGACAGTCTCTTTTCTCCTCCCGTTCGAATGATGAGATCGAGCGGCGGCAAATCCGCAGTATCCATATGGCGGCTCAGCTCCTCTTCCGAACACCGATCGTTCCCCCCGCGTTCGGCAAACAGCCGTTCCGCGGCGCGACAAATCTCGTCACGTCCGCCGTAATTCAACCCGATATTCAGGATCATGCCCGTATTGTGCTCCGTCTTTTTTTTCGCATAGTCGATGGCCGTTCTCGAGGGCAGCGGCAGCCTCGACAAATCCCCCATCGTTCGGAGCCGAACGCGGTTGCTGTTGAGCTCATCGAGATACGTTTGAATAAAGCGCACCAAAAGCTTCATCAGCGCACCGACCTCCTCAACCGGACGTTTCCAGTTCTCGGTCGAAAAGGCATACAGACTCAACGCCTCGACTCCGAGGTCGCTGCACGCCCGCGTAATGGAGATTACGTTTTCGGAGCCTGCGATATGACCCTGCATGCGCTTTTCGCCTCGCTGCTGCGCCCAGCGGCCATTGCCATCCAAAATAATTCCAAGGTGCCGGGGAATGCGCTCTGTTATTTGGTTGTCGAATGCTTCCATGGCACCGTCCCTTCTTAAATCTCCATCAGCTCCGCATTTTTACGCGCGGCAATCTTTTCTGCATCTTCAATATAGCGATCCGTCGCCTTCTGAATGTCCTCCTCGGTCGAGAAGCGGTCGTCCTCCGTCAGTTCTCCGGACTTTTCCAGCTTCTTCACCGTATCCATGGCATCGCGGCGAATATTTCGGATCGCAACCTTCGCCTCTTCCGTGCGCTTATTTACTTCCTTCACCAATTCCTTTCTGCGCTCCTCGGTCAGCGGAGGAAACGGCAGGCGAATCAGCTTTCCGTCATTGCTCGGAGTAATCCCGAGATCGGACGAAAGAAGCGCCTTTTCGATGGCGCGAATATTGGAGACATCCCACGGCTGAATCACCAAAAGGCGCGCTTCGGGCACATTGATGGATGCGGCCTGGTTGATCGGCGTCTCAACGCCGTAATAGGGAAACGTGATGCCGTCGAGAAGCTTCGGATTCGCTCGCCCCGCCCGGATGCTCTGCAATCCTTCACTGTACGCATCGACTGCCTTGGTCATTCTCGCTTCCATATCCTTCACATTAAACATTTTCGTCTCCCTTCACTTTTGTCCCGATCGCTTCGCCATCGACAACGCGAACCATATTTTGCGGATCATCGATACCAAACACAATCAACGGAATATTATTATCCATACACAGCGACGTCGCTGTCGAATCCAAAACGCCAAGCCCCCGATTCAGAATTTCGCGATAGCTCAGCTCGGTAAACTTCTTCGCATCCGCGCATTTGTTCGGATCGCAGTCATAGATTGCATCTGTCCCCTTTTTCCCGAGAAGGATACATTCGGCATTGATCTCACAAGCGCGAAGCGCTGCCGTCGTATCCGTGCTGAAATAGGGCAGTCCCGAGCCTGCGCCAAAAATCACGATACGCCCTTTTTGAATGTGACGGATCGCACGCCGGCGAATATACGGCTCCGCGACCTCCTGCATCTGAATTGCCGTCTGCACGCGGGTTTCGATGCCAAGACTTTCCAACGAGGCCTGTAGGCGAAGCGCGTTGATTACCGTGCCCAGCATCCCCATATAATCGGAGCTGGTTCGATCAATCGAGGTCGACGAACGCCCACGCCAGAAATTGCCGCCGCCGACGACAATCGCCATCTCGATTCCCCGGTCATGTACGTCCTTAATCGAACGACAAATGCGATCAATCGTCTCATCATCCAAGCCAACGCCGCGGTCTCCGGCCATTGCTTCACCGCTCAATTTGAGGATTACTCTTTTAAATTCGAACATCCGTTCCCCCTTTTTGAAACGTCTCCTGAGTCAGATTAAGTTTACCATGATCTACATTTCCTTTCAATCGACAGAACAGGGATCCGCAGGAAAGAAGCCGCTCCGCGCACCACAAGCGCGGAGAAGCATGGCCGCTCCACGCAGCAC
>JAEXCD010000118.1 GCA_023393715.1 Bacillota bacterium | reverse complement strand
TGAGATATTTTTTGCTAATTTCGTGCAAAATATCGAAAACAGTATAAAATCGACTGCTGTTTCAAATGCTTTGAAACGGCTTATTCAGCAACGACTCAATTATTTATAAAAGTTGTAAAGTGGTGTTCTCCTTCCAAGGTCATAAAAAAAGTAAGAGGTCTCAAGCCTCTTACTTTTTTCGCACATAAGATATTTATTTACTTTTCCGCATTCCTTCTTTTCAAAGCCATCCACAGGCAAAGCCCTGCGATCAGCGCCGCTCCACCGTACAGGACAGTGTGACCGTCGTCGCCGGTCTTTGGAAGAGTGGTGCTCCGCGTCACCGTCGTCTCCGTCTTTCCCGGTTCGATCGGTTTATCGGGCTTGGACGGCTTCTCCGGAGTAATTGGTTTGCCGGGTTCGACCGGTTTCTCCGGGATCATCGGCTTTACCTTTTCATTGGTGATGGTATAGCCCTCCTGCATATTTCCGCCATACCGCACCTTGAACTGCATATTCCCGATTTCGAGGGTCAATGCATTCTCGCCGACCTCCTTTACCGTATATTGACACGCGGTACCGTCTTCTCTGACGGACTTTAGCATTTCAAATTTGCCTGTCCAATTCTGCTCGTCCGTAAGGACTCGGGTCTGGCCTGTAGCTTCTCCATCTCGAACCAGCTCTACGGTGATGGCATCGGTCGGCGCCGCCATTTCATGACCGCCATCGTCCAGCCAGGACTTGACAACCGCCACGTCCACCGTCGGCTCGGCGTACTGCAGAACATAGGTGGTGATTTTACTATGCGCAAATTCACCTGTGAGCAAGGCCTTTCCTTCGGCGAGGCTTCCCGCTAATCCGTCCTGCACGGTATAGAACCGATCCGAATAGATTTTTTCCGCAATAATCGGTTTTCCGTCTTCGCCGCGCTTTAACGCCCCATTTTCGTCATATTCCTGAACCTGAATCCGGACGGCGACTAAATCGTAATTCTGCACGCCGTCCTGATATTCCGGAACGGCAATATTATATTTCTCGGAGTAGTTGTTCGGATCATTCGGCGCGCCCTTTTCGTTTTCAGCGCGCCCCCGGAAGGAATCGATCAGACTTCCGGTGCTCGGATTTTTCAGGGCATCGAGCACCTTTGAATATTCATCGTACTGTACGAGCTCGTATTTTGCATGCACCTCTCCCGAGGGATAAAGCTTTGCGTGCTCGTCAAAGGCGTTGGATTTCAGCTGATATTTCAAAAGCGTGAGTCCCTGTCTTTCGAATCCGTTGATATTCATTTGAATATCTCCGCCGACAATGACGACCGGTTTATCGCTCAAAGCAATCTTGTTGGTGGATTCTTTGGATACATAGGCATTGATCCCTCTGCCATAGTTGTCGTAAACGGTCAGCGTCATTGGTCTCATAAAGTCGTCAAATGACAGCTTTTGAAAGTCTGCGCCGCCGTTGGGGTCGTATTTGGGAATGATTTTGACCGGCAGACTTACCTTGTAATAGGCGTAATCTGCAGAGTCGTACTCCTCGTCCGTACCGGTTCGTTGCGTCACGACATTGGCCATCAGCTTGTCCTTGTCGATGGTAAAAAGCCACTGGTTCGGATTGCCGTCTGCCCGGCGAACATCGGTTACACCAAAAGCCTCCAGTTGATCCTTATCCGGAATCTGCCATGTGCTTTCGAAGAGAATCTGAACGTTCTTATCGAAGTCGAGCCTTGCATCGAAATACGCATTCAGACTTCCGTGCCACTCCGTTACCTCATTAATTCGGCCCCATAAAGTAACCAGTTCGGTGCGGATTTTTTCATAATTGAGATAGGCATAGTAATTGAGCGCCTGAGAATGGTCGACGACAAGCGCGCCCGATGCACTTTCGTAGTCCGCAGGCTCGGGTGCGTCCTCTCCGGAAAGCAGGATATTTGGTCTGGCATTATCAGGATTTGCTATTGCCGCCGCATCGGCCGTCTTCAGCTTTTCCAGTTCGATCCATTGATTGTAGAGCGTAATCGCTCCGCCTGTGGCTTCAAAATCCGTTGCGGTCAGGGTGTGTCCGCCTCGATAATAGGTTCCGCTGCCGTCGGGTGCGGTGTTCCACGCCTGCGTTCTATACAGACCGCTGAAATCATCCATAATGATATTCCAGATACCGTAGTCGCCGATGACCTGCCAGGGAAGCCAGGTATTCCGGCCGCCAAACTCAGACTGATAGTAGGCTTTGGTTATCTGGAGCGTTCCTGCTTCATCCGGTCCGATGAGATTCGTAGCGGCATTTAAGTCGACCATCACGCCCGCCAGATGCTCGCCCTCGTACAAGGTTGCCTTTACGACGGACGGCTCCACCGCAGGCTGACCCGAAGGCATATTCCGATAGTAGGTTACGTTGAAGGCTTTTTTCGCCTCCCACTTTGCATATAAATGGGTCTTCGATGTAATATCAATTTCGCCCGCAGAGATCGTCCCCTCCTTGTCCAGGTACCAGCCGAGAAAGGTCTTGGAGCGCACCTTGAACAGGGCATTTTTCGCAATGATTTCCTCCAGCGAAAGAGGCGCCGTGCTTCCTTCATTCTTTGCGGCAAATACATAGCTGTCAGCGTTTTCGGAGCCGTCGTTCAGGTAATACCGAACTCCGCTCGCTTCCTTTAATACAACGGTGGTATCCCCGTTGATGCGCTCGGTAAATTGATAAGGCTTTGCCTCGTCGCCATCGACAAACATAGAAAAATCAATATTGCTTCCGCCGTTCGCCGCTTCGATTTCGTTTTCCAATTCCGCCACTCTGCCCTTGTCGATCAAAGCGCCGTCTACGGAGACCTTTCCGCTGAGCGCTTCGAGACTCGCTCCGTCGATCACCGTAAATTCCCGGCTTTTCGTGCCGTCCTCGGAGCGGAAGGTCAGCGTTGCCTTTGGCAGAGGGATGGCCTTGGACACATCCGCATTGTGCTTCACGGGCAAACCATATTCATAACGGTTTCCATTGGCATCCGTAAAGGATACTCTGCCTATATTCGGATCCCCTGTAAAGGTAAATACAGAGGTATTGTCTACTGTGCCGAATAACACTGTTTTGAACGGTTTCCCGCCGACAGGCGTATGAATGCCATCTGTATTTACGATGCTGTTTGTTACATTCGCCGAACCCTGATCTAAAAGGATTGAGCCGTAGTTTACAATATTTATCGTCGAGTTATTGATGCGCGGAACCGGCAATCCGGCAAAAATAACCGCGTACTGCTTGACCAGCGAAGCCTCAATAATTAACTCGGAGCCTTCCATGGTAAATTCTTTATCAAATCGCATTCTGGTCGAGGACGGCGATTTGAAGTGATATGTGGTATTGACGAGGTTGTAGGGCGCACCTCCGCCGAAATTATTCTTATTCGCGCTATTTTCCTGCGTGATGGCTGCGTTGATAATCCTGGATGCCGCGCCTGTTCCGGGCGCCAAAACGCCGACATTGGTCAGCTCTACCTTAACGCCGCCCTTGTCGGAGCCTTCTATCCTGGAAGAACCCAATAGCTTAAATGCCGATGAGGCAAATTGATTTGTGCCATCCATACTGGAAAAATCAAATACATATTTTCCGTCGCCGATAACCGCGCCCTCACCGGCAATCAAAGCGCCGGCCACAGGAGTACTTCCCTCGGTCTTTACGGTCAAAACCGAATCCGCACCCATGGAAAAACGAATGCCGCTATTTACCGTGACGCTTGCACCGCTTCGATAGGACAGTGTTATATTTTTTCCCACCGTCGTATCCGAAGTGAGTGCAACCGCCCCGTTCACATAAATCGTGCCGCCTTCGCCGACCAGCTCGAATGCCTTTTCGAGCGTGTTAACCGCATGCGCGGACGTATCTCCTGCATTTGCGTCATCGCCGTCGTTACTTACATAGACAGCAGACAGAGAGGCTTCTCGTAATGAATCCGGCGCCTTCGGCGGCGTAACCTCCGCGCCCGGGGCGACGCTCGTCTCTTCTGCTGCAGCCGGTTCCCGGTTCGTTTCTCCTTCATCACTCGTTGCCGCGTCCTCTGCCGCCACGGGCTCCGCGGAGCCGGGCGCGATCGTCTTCTCAATTTCTGCCGTGGGCTCCAATTCGCCCGGGCTGTGCGGCTCGCTCGTTTCTTCTTCCCCGTCGGTCTCTTCCACTGCTGCCATTTTCCCCTCATCGAGGGCAGCCGGTGCCGAAGCATTTTCTGCGGTGCCGTCCTGGCTGGCAAAGGCGCTTACAGAAAAACTCGAGACAAGCATCATGACTGCGAGGAAGAGGGCTGAGACTCTCCTCATCGTCTTTCTTTTCATCTTTTATCCTTTCAACATTTTGCGATACTTTAATTTCAGGCTCCGTTATTCTCCGAGGCCAGCGAAGAATTTGTTCAGGAACGCACCGGCTCCGCGAAAATCGACCTCCGGAGTCCGCGTTACGCGAAGCGCCAAAGGTCGATATCGTTCGTTTTCAATTAAAATCCGCAAGCATCAATTTTCTTTTCGTTCCTTCCTGAGACCTGTGACGACAAGCGTCGCGCCCGATAGTGCTAATAAAGCAGCGTACAGATACAGATTGACGCCGTCCCCCGTCTTCGGTGAACCGTTGCTCGGCTTCGACGGAGTTTCCGGTTTGTTCGGTTTGAACGGCTTTTCCGGCTCGTTCGGTTTTGGCTGTTCCGGCTCGGAAACCAGTTTGTACTCGTAGATAATCAGCTGATCCTGCGCCATGACCTGACCGGTGATGGGATCGGTTTTGGGATCGGTCTTTCTTGCCGTCAATTCATAGACCTTGCCATCCTTAACCAGTCTTTTGGGCTGGAACACCTCTGTCGTTGTATCGTAGGCTGTACCAATTTCCGTATTGGCCTTCTTTACGACGTAGTTCCCATTTTCATCGACTTCCGTGATCGCCGGATTTTCCAAAGTAATTTCTGTGCCTTCAATGACATATTTGACGGATACCTTTCCGCCGGATACGAGCTCATATTGGTACTTGATTACTTTTTCTCTCCGCTCCACGAGCCCGTCCTGCGCGTCGGAGCCCTGCTTCAAATCGGACGTTCCATCTTCGGACTTTACCAATCGATATGTCTTGCCGTCCTTCGTCAGCTCTTCCGGCGGGACATCGCTGTAGGGCGTGTCGATCGGCGTGTTCGGTTCCATAACCTGCTTATCATCTCGCAGCTTTGTATCGGTGTTCACGATATAGTATTCCGCTCTTACCGACCCCGCAGCGCTTAATACAACAACGCCGACACGTTCAGGCTCCGTCGGAAGCAGACCGTTCGTCGTCATGGCAAACGAGTTCCACGCGGCATTTTTGGCGTAGGTCAGTCGCGGATACAGCTCTTCCAGGGCGCCAGCCGAAGCGTCTTTTATGACATAGTCCGCCTCCCGATCCTCTGGAGCCGCCATCTTGAACAGCAGTACCAGATCCTGTCCTTTCACCCACACGTCGCCCTTTTGCAGTTCAATTTTAAAGCTTCGGATTGTGGACCAATCGGTTACCTCGGATTCTGTCAGCCACGTTGGCTCAACGGCATCCGCGGGATCTTCATGGTGTTCCGCGCCGTCCGAATAACGCACTTTATTGTACAGCACGTCGCTTCTCTTCGGATTGGACTCGGTACTATAGAAAACATCTACCTTAGAAGTCCAGGAATCCGGCAATTCGATCGGTCCCGTCAGAAGCGGCGTAAATGCGCTGTTTCGGTCGGCATTTTTTATGACCTCATAATCTCCTACGGTCGGCAAGATATCCAGAAAGCCCATTTTATAGATATTTTCGCCGGTCGTATTCGTCATAATCAGCTTATATTCAATGCTGCCTCCGGGCGTCGTATAGCCAAACTTAGAAAACTCCTTGTCCAGACCGCCTTTAACAAATTTTTGAATCTTCAAATCGTGTTCGGTGTTTTTAACATACCGCGTGTTGCTCGTCGCGATATCTCTGCCCGTAATTCCGTCGCCATTCAAATCCGTCACTTCAGCGATAATGGGGCTGCTTGGCTTTCTTTGCAGCATTTTGTCCGTCAGCGTTTTAGCAAAGCCAAAGGACTGCAGCGACAGCTCGTCCGGTGCATACTTGTCGATCGCAACGTCGAACTCGGCAACCAAACGCTCTCTGGGCATGAGCGTTTCCTGATTCCACTTAATCAGAACAGCCTGGTGCCCCGTTCCCATGTAGTCCTCTGAAAAAACACTGATTTCTCCGGGAGGAATTACTACATTGTACGTATAGGCGCGTTGGCTTCTGATGTAGTACGAATCCGTATCCGCGTGGTTCGGCTTCAGGGTCACGCCCAAAGGAAGAACTACGATGGAATGCGGATACTCATAAAGAGCAGAAGCAGAACCGTAGTTCGAAAGAGCGACGAGTACGCGATTATCCCCTGCTTTTACTTCACTGCCGCTCACCTTCATAAGGTTAGCCACTTGCTCTACGGTGGGCGGTACCTGCTGAATGCCGATCAGCGTGTCGTATCGCTCTGCGGCAATTCCCTCGTACTGATTCGGGCTCTGCAGCGGGCCTCTCCGCACGACGGTTCCATCTGCCAGGGTCGTTACGTACTCTACCTTCTGGCTCAATTTACTGCCAACAGGCGTGCCCGGCATGACGTCATATCTCAAACCGACTTGTATCGCAAATTCGCCATCCACTAACGAACCATCTACATTTTTGTACGTAATCGTAAAGGAGTCGACCTTATCCTCTTTCGCCAGACCCAGAGCTTCATAGGCTAAATCGAGTCCCGACGGCTGTCCCGGCGCAAATGCCTTTGATACGTTACTGTAGTCAAAGGTGTGTCCCTTGATACGGCCATCTGACAGGATGAAGGTTGCGGTAACGGCAGGTACCTTTCCCAGCTCCTTATATCCGCCGCCGCTTACATAGGCAAACGGCAGGAAGATATGGATACTTCTCAGATTCAGATTCGCACTCGGTGTGTAGTGGGCTACAATTTCCTGATAACCCGCAGCCATGATCGAACCTGCGTTCCAGGTATATTCATCCGAGGTTCCTTCTTTTACCACATGCTCGCCGCCGGATACGGCGCCTGTGTAAATATCTTCAAAGGACACGCCCTGATTTTCATCCACACCCTTATTCGGATTCTGCTGACCGCTGGTTGCACCGGGTCCAAATGTAGCTCTTACGGGAATCTGTAATCCGTCAAGCGTTGCGCCCTTCGGCAGCAGAACAGGAACCGTCACTACGTTCGAGGTATTCTGAGAAGCATTTTGTTCGCCGAGGCCGGTCGCGCTGATCCCCGCCTGATTATCTATACGGGTATCTTCCTTGATCTCTTCAGAAACGTGAACCCTCACATAAAACTCGGTCGCAAAAACATTGACACCCTGAGCTCTTTGTGTCTCCAGCGCATCCGCCTTAAAGCTCCAGGTCAGTTCCTGTCCGTTTACCGCCAACGACAGGCCTCCGCCGGCCGCAGTCATCGAATTTACCGAAGCTCCGGAGGACACGTACGTCAGCCTGTTGTCCAGGGTATCTTTAATTACGATGTCCGAGCCCGGCTCGAGGAACAGGGATCCCGGATGATCCCCATTCGGGGCGGCTACAGAGGCATCAATTCTGTAGAGTACATCATAGCCCGGTCTGGCCGCATTCGCCTCCTCGTCGTCAAGAATTTGAACCAATTCCTTATGAATCGCCGGCATGACTCCGGCCGTAACCTTTACCGAATCGTTGTCTTCCACGAACGACGCCTTGTCGGCATACTCGTATTTAGCCTGGACGGCAAGCTCCTTGCCGTTCGGTGTTACGCCGTTCGTCGTTACGAGAGAAATATACTTTCGAACGGAAAAGCCCGTCAGCATCTCAGGGAACGTGTACGTTAATGTGCCTGCATCTTCATCATATACAGGCTCCACATCATTGATTTTCAGTTCTTCGCGCGGTGTTTCCAGCGTATAGTATTCCTCATCCGCTGTCGGCAGCTGAACGGTCAGGCTGCTGTTCTTTCCTATTTCTGCATCGATGTCTTCATTTGCGCCCGATACTTTTAAGTCCAGCTCAAATACCGCGCTCTGCCCCGCTTTGACAGCGTCGTTCATCCGGTTAAGGGTGAGATCAATATTCACTTTCTCCGCAGCGTGGGCAATGGATGTGGGCAATACCGGAGTAAGCCCAATCAGCACAGCCAGAAGAAAAGCCAATATTTTGCTTCGCTTTTTCATGATGTTCGCTCCTTATTTTTTTAGTCTTTATAAAAAACCGGGAAAAATGCACACTGACTCAGCAAGGCCGCATTTTTACCAATAGCACAAATTTAGAACAAGAGAGACAGAGCCTCCCTCCCGTTCATCCGATAAATACAAATTCCCGAAATTTCATTACTTATCCGTTCTTTTTCGCGAACCGTTCACCTGTAGTGTAGCAGATATCATACGCCTTTACCAGAAATATTTCTCAATTTTTATAAAACTTCACCTCTGTGTTGTAAGCATTAACTTACAACTTTCTTCTGCGTTTTTCCCATTTTCCTCAAAATAAAAAGCCCCTTGAGAAAAGCGTGATTTCTTCAAGGGGCCTGCCCAATTCGAGTCTATTCACCTTTCACGATCAATTCCACCACATCCGGCCGTGCATAGTGACCGACCGCATCGTGCTCCATTTTACACGAAGCAGGAAGAGCCATATCGAGATCGGCGTAGATGATCGTTTCCCGATCCCACACGGGCTGCGTCACATAATGTCCAAAGGGATCCACGATGCAGCTGCCGCCGCGGCATACCATTTCGGGAAAGCCGTCGACAGCAGACTGTTCACTCAGTCCTTCCGGATAGGAGGATTTGCGGACAATCATATCCGCATTGAGGAAGTAACACTTTCCCTCGATAGCAATATGCTGTATCGTCGCCTGCCACTCCGGGTTGTCATTGGTATTTGGGGAAATGTATACCGTAATGCCCTTTTCGTAGAGCGCCATTCGCGCCAGCGGCATGTAGCTCTCCCAGCATATGAGACTTCCCATCGGCCCCCACGGCGTTTCCGTTATCGGAAAATATCCCTTGTTCGCATCGCCCCAGACAACGCGCTCGCTTCCCGTCGGCTTGAGCTTTCGGTGCACCTTATAAGAGCCGTCCGGTTCAAAAATCGCATTGCTGTTATACAGCGTTCCGATGATCGGATCGCGTTCCGAAAACCCCAGGCTGATGTATGCCCCGGTCTTTTTTGCCGCCTCTGCGAGCTGATCAAATTCAGCGCCGCCGACAACGACTGAAGCATCATAGTATTTTTTCCAGTCCGCCCGCCCGTTTTCCGTTCTCTTTCCCACGCTGAATCCAAAATTCAGTCCAATGGGATATCCGGGAATGAACAGCTCCGGAAATACGATCAGGTCTGCGTTGCCGGAGGCTGCCTCATCGATATACGCCAGCGCCTTTTTCAGGGATGCCGCTTTGTCAAACAGAACAGGCTCCGCCTGTACAATCGCCACTCTGCATTTTTTTCCAATATCTCTCATTCCGAATCTCCTCATAAATTTTTTACAAGATACACGTTCTCCCATTTTGCTGTCAGGCGGTACCGCTTAACGCCATGCGGCTGCACAGTTTTGGATTATGTGCTTTTGTAGGCCTGAATGTAACTACCCCGTTTTTCCCTCATCCCATCCGGCATTCCTGCATTATTTCAGTGCTTTGATTACCTCGCCGATATCTCCGTCCACACAAACAGAACGATTCAAAATATTTTCCGGACAAACCGTCTCCCCGTAATTGACACAGGCATAGATGGATTTCGGATTCTCTGCCGTCATGCTCCAGAAGGGATATTTGATGATGCTCGGTGTATTATATCCTACGCCGAGCTCCAGAAACAGCACCCTGCCGTACCGGGTTCGGAGAAAGCTTCTATACCGTTTCGCTGCCCGGCGCCACCCTTCATCCTCGACAAACGTATCATCGGCGCGAAGATTCGTCGTCATAGGCTTTCCGCAAACCGGACAGACCGGCAACAGCTCAGCGGGAACGGTCATTTTCAGCATGACCCCCTCCGGCACGATCAGCCCATTGTCGTCCCCGATCTTCCCGCCCTGTGCAAGCACCATGGCGCGGATCCTGTCTTCGTTCTCATAGGTCTTGCTGTGGCATGGCTCGCTGCACTGAAACAGACCATAGTCGCCCTGTGTGTAAAACAGACGCTTTTTATCGAAGCCCGCCTTTTGAAAGCAATGATCCACGTTCGTGGTAATCACAAAGTAGTCCCTGTTCCTGACCAGATCAAACAGCTCACTATAGACCGGCTTCGGCGCGGCCGTATATCGGTTGATCCAGATATAGCGACTCCAATACGCCCAAAATTCTCCCCGTGTGGCATAGGGATAAAAGCCGCCGGAATACATGTCCGTAAACCGATACTTTGCCGCAAAGTCTGCGAAATACCTTTCAAACCGTTCTCCGCTGTAGACGAAGCCTGCCGAGGCGGAAAGCCCGGCTCCCGCGCCGATGACAACGGCCTCCGCGTCTGCAAACGCCTGCTTCAGCCGTTCAATACGCTCCGAGCAAGTTCCGGTAGATCCCGTAATCGGCCTCTTTGAAAACATTGAAAATCACCTCAATACCACTGTGTGTTTCTTCCTTATAATCCCGTACCGCCCGCACGGCGAGCTCCGCCGCCCGCTTCTGAGGAAAACCAAAAACACCGGTGGAGATACAGCAGAAGGCGATGCTTTTGCATCCGCTGCGCTCTGCCAGCTGCAAACAGGAGCGATAACAGGAAGCAAGCTGTTCCTCGTGGCGTTCTGTCAGGCGTCCCTGCACGATGGGGCCGACGGTGTGGAGCACATACTTGCAGGGCAGATTGTATGCAGGCGTGATTTTGGCCTGTCCCGTCGGTTCCTCATGTCCCTGCTGCTCCATGAGCTCCGCGCAGGCATTTCGAAGCTGGATGCCGGCATAGGTATGAATGCAATTGTCGATGCAATTATGGCAGGGCTGGTAGCAGCCCGTCATGCCGGAGTTTGCGGCATTGACGATTACGTCGCAGGCGAGCGTTGTGATATCGCCAAGCCAGAGATAAATACCCGGCTCGATGGGAACCAAGTCCGAAAGATGTGTGACGCCCTTTTGCCGTATTTCTTCCTGCAGATATTCGTCCTGCACCTTAAGAAACTCCTCACTGATGCCTCCGGGCAAGCGAATATTGACCAGGCTCCGCAGCAGCTGTCTTTGCCCTGCTTCATCGGAAGGAATTTCCGGATTTCGATATCTCGGCTGCTCCTCCAGAAGAGCACGGATAAGAAACCGTCGTTTTTCTGTTTGATTCATCGTCTCACCTTCTGTCAAATCATAAAGCTTGTCTGCATGTCGATCCATGACCTCTGAGGCACATCATGGATCACATCCCCGTCTGTGTAATTGCCGATCAGAAAAGGAGATTTTGGATCGTGCCGGCGGCTTTTCGCCAGCACCTTTGATGGCTCTGCGTTCGCGTAGCAGTACCTGCACAGATGCCTGCAGGTGTTGTAAGCGCCGATATCGCAGGAGAGATAGCAGGCACATTCCGCCCTCGCGCCCTTTCCTTTGGGCGCATTCAGGCGCTGCCCGATCGCCCTTTCGTAATCGCTGATCCGCATACAGCCGCTGCAATCGGCGCCGCAGGCCGCAAGCTCATCCCCTTCTGCACACGGTTTGACCGTCATCCCCCAGACGGCGGCCATTTCAATGAACGCCTTACCCAGCGTTATACGCTGCTCCCTTGTGACCGCCCGTGCCTCCGGAAAGTTTCGCTTGACCTTCGGATATAGGTCGATAAAGCTGATGACTGCGGTTTTCGTGTATCCGTTCAATGCGGATGCCATTTGCCCAAAGGCCCGGAGATGATACTCCGCGGTATATCGCTCTGAAATAAAAATCGGATCGTAACGCCAGACGACCGAATGAACGCCGACCCTTTCGGACAACCTTTTGAAATCGTCCAGCAGACGGTGCTTGTCTGGCACGTTCGGCTCAATATCCCGCCCGTAAGGCGTGATGGTGACGAACCAATATTGCCCGTACTCCTTCAGCAAATCCATATAAGGAAACATCGGCGCAGGATTTTTTGTGCAGAAGCCGATCACATCGACAACAGCGGGATCCAACCGATAGCGGCTGACCTGATTCGGGTTATAGGGATTGCGGACACAGACAAAGCCTTCCTTCAGCCGATTCGCAAACCATTCGGCGTAAAAAGCCGGAATATCCGTTCTCTGTCCGGTATTGATAATCATATCGTCTCACCGCCTTTTTCAGCACCGGCTCTGCCGTATAGCAATGAACATTTAATTTCTCACTTCTATGTCTGCTCTTATTCCCTTCCATTGACTGTACAAAACATCCATGGAGAAACCTGCATTGGCCGGACTTGTCGAGGGAAGGCGCAGAGCTTCAACGCCCGTCTTTTGCTCCTGATATTTTCTATAGAAGCGATAAGCGGTCCCGCCGTTGCAGAAAACACGCCGGATATTTGCCTTCTTAAAGATCGGCCCTAAATCTGACGGAACGACGTTTTGAATGCTGGCGTCACTCGAGCCGATGATGTCGCACTGATAAATGACATCATAGACAGCAATGT
>JAEXCD010000102.1 GCA_023393715.1 Bacillota bacterium | reverse complement strand
GTATATGGAAGAGGGAGCGCCTTCTGCCGTCTCAGATGCGGATTGCGCAGAAAAAGGGCGTTCAAACGGGGAGCACAATGAATAGAAACAGAAATAGAAATGCTTTTGGAATGATCATCAGCTACCTTTTGCCAATGGTGATGGTGCTGCTGCTGTTGACGACCTTTAACGGCTCTAATCCTGCGGGTCAGCCTTTTTCGATGAACGACTTTATCAAGCAGGTTGAGGCGAACAACGTGAAGAGCATTGTGTCGCACGGCGATCAGATTACCGGTGTACTGAAGGATGCAGAGGGGACGACCTTTAAGCTGTATATTCCGAATCTGTATTCCAGTAATTTTTACGACAATTATCTCAGGCAGCCGATTGAGGAGGGGAAGATCATCGCCGTCGGCGAGCCGATTCCCGAGCCGTCGATCTGGCTGAAGATTTTACCCGATTTCCTCTTTGTCGGCGTAATGGCGTTCTTCTTTATTATGATGCTGCGCCGGACGCAGAATCAGGGCGGCGGCATGAACAGTTTCGGGAAGAGCAAGGCAAAGCTGCATCGCGATGAAGGGCATCGCATCACATTTGCGGATGTGGCCGGCCTCAAAGAGGAGAAGGAGGAGCTCGGGGAGATCGTCGAATTTCTGAAAAATCCGAGAAAATTTATCGAGCTCGGCGCGCGCATTCCAAAGGGCGTGCTCATGGTCGGACCGCCGGGAACGGGAAAAACGTATTTGTCGAAGGCGGTTTCGGGGGAAGCGCAGGTTCCGTTTTTCAGCATTTCCGGGTCGGATTTTGTTGAAATGTTTGTCGGCGTCGGGGCGTCGCGCGTGCGCGATCTGTTCGCCGAGGGAAAGAAAAACGCCCCCTGTATTATTTTTGTTGATGAAATCGACGCAGTGGGACGCCGCCGCGGAGCAGGCTTAGGCGGCGGAAACGACGAGCGTGAGCAGACGCTGAACCAGCTGCTCGTCGAAATGGACGGCTTTGATGTCAACGAAGGGATCATTATCATGGCGGCGACAAACCGTCCGGATATTCTGGATCCGGCGATTCTGAGGCCGGGCCGCTTTGACCGTCAGGTATACATCGGCATGCCGGATCTGCAGGAGCGCGAGCAGATTCTCCGGGTTCACCTGAAGAACAAGACGCTGGATCCGAATGTGGATTTGGTACACATCGCACGGTCGACCGCCGGATTTACGCCTGCGGATCTGGAAAATGTGTGCAACGAAGCCGCGCTTTTGACCGCTCGTGCGAATAAGAGGGAAATTTCTCAGGACATTTTTGAAGAAGCCACGATTAAGGTGATCGCGGGGCCTGAGAAAAAATCGCGGCGCGTCATCGAGCGTGAGCGCCGTCTGACGGCGTTTCACGAGGCCGGGCACGCGATCGTTACGCGAGCGATCCCGGGCGGCGACGAGGTCAGCATGATCACAATCGTGCCGAGAGGCCGGGCAGGAGGGTTTACTTCCTTTCTTCCGGAAGAGGACCGCAGCTTTATTTCACGCAATGAGATGAAAGCGCATCTGGTCAGCTTTTTAGGGGGCCGGGCGGCGGAGGAGCTCATTCTGGACGATATCTCCACGGGGGCATCGAATGATATTGAGCGTGCCACCAAGTTAGCGCGCAGCATGGTTGTGCGGTATGGAATGAGCGACGAGCTCGGCGTGGTGAGCTACGAAGAGGAGGGCGACGACGTCTTCCTGGGCAAGGATTTCGGCAGGGTGCGCTCTTATTCGGAGCAAACCGCCGTTCGCATCGACCGCGAGGTGGAACAGCTGATGACCAAGGCCTATCGCTTTGCAAAGCAGACGCTGATGGAGAACAACGAGCTTTTGCATCGTGTGGCCGAAGAACTGCTACAAAAAGAAACAATCCGCAAGGACGAGTTTGAAGCGCTGTTTCAGGCGGTCGGACGGGAAGCGGATTCGCTGAAGGAGGCTTTCCTTTGATGACGAGAAGAATTGCAGAAGAAACGGTGAAAGAGGCGAGTAAGGCGACAACTTCGCCGTTCATGAACCAGCTGGTGTTGTTCCTATACGGCGGACTGCTCCTCTATTTTCTGTATCAGTTTTATAAAGGAGCGCGTGCGCGAAAGGCAATCACGGGAGAGCGCTTTGAATTCCCAAGAACTACGCGCCGGATGAACCTGATTCTGGCCATGCTGGTTGCGGGACTGGGTATTGTCAATTTCATCATGCAGGATTATCTGGGCGGAGCGCTGATGTTTGCATTAGCGGTCGTGTTCTTTGCGCTGACCAAGGAGAAAATCATCGTCTGTGCAAATGGAATTTATGCGGACAGCAACTTTTACGAGTGGAAGGACGTAAAGCGCTGGGGCTGGGATAAGAAGGAGGGCGATCTCATTCTGATCTCGCACGAGCGAGGGAAGAAGGACGAGAGCCATATCATACGCATTGGCCGGGAACAGATGGAGCCGGTAAATGACCGAATCCGCCAATTCAAATTAAATAAGACAAAGAAATAAAAGGGGTAGAAAAATGGAGATGCCACGGTATACGGGTGTACTCTGCGATGTCCCGGGTTTTCGTCTCGGTCACGATGAAGACCCGCAGGCGATGACGGGCGTAAGCGTTGTTTTGCCGCCGGCCGGAACGGTCGGCGGCGTCGATGTGCGGGGCGCTGCACCGGGGACGCGGGAAACCGATTTGTTGAAGCCGGAGAATTGGGTGAAAGAGGTGCATGCGGTTACCCTGAGCGGCGGTTCGGCCTTTGGGCTTGCCGCTGCAGACGGCGTGATGCGCTTTCTCCGCGAAAAGGAAATCGGATTAGAGGTTGGCGCAGGGCGTGTTCCCATTGTGCCGGGATGCGTGCTCTTTGATCTTTGGATCGGTGATGCGAAGGCGTACCCGGATGCGGAAAGCGGTTTTCGCGCAGCGGCCAAGGCGACGGCGTGTGATGTGTCCATGGGAAACATTGGCGCGGGCTGCGGTGCGACGGTGGGAAAGCTTCGGGGATTCGGCTCTACGATGAAGTCGGGACTGGGACAGGCGGCGATGAAGCGCGGGGATTTGATTGTCTCCTGTGTCGTTGCCGTCAATGCGGTGGGCGATGTCGTCGATCCGTTCCGCGGAAACGAGCCCATTGCGGGCCTTCGCACTGCGGACGGTTTGGCGCGATCCGATACGATGAAGGAAATTCTGAGCGGAGAAACGCTGCCGCTCGGAGCCGACAACACGACGATTGCCGTAGTGGCAACCAATGCCAAGCTACAGAAGGCCGGGTGCCTGCGCGTCGCGCAAATGGCACACGATGGGTATGCCCGGGCTATTCGCCCGGTACACACCATGTCTGACGGGGATACGATCTTCTGTCTTGCCTCCGGCGAGGTGGAAGCGGATATCAATCTCATCGGCATTATGGCCGCTGAGGTCATTGCAAAGGGCATCGTGAATGCAGCAATGATGGCAGAACGCAGCAAGGGGCTTCCCGCTTACCGGGATTTGGTAAAGTAGGAGGTCGAACTGACCGGCATCCTCAATGGAGCTGGATCGAGGAGAAAACATGAAAACTAAATTTTTTACCGTTCGGATGATCACGGAAATCGGACTGCTGCTGGGCATTATGCTCCTGATGAACATTACCCGCGTCGGCTACATCCCCATCGGGCCGATCAATGCGACGATTATGCATATTCCGGTTATTATCGGCGCGATTTTGCGCGGTCCGAAGGTGGGGGCGATTTTGGGACTCGGCTTCGGGCTGACCTCATGGTTCCAGGCGATGCAGGGAGCCAGCGTGACGTCCTTCATCTTCATTAACCCGCTGATCAGCATTGTTCCGCGAGTGATCATGGGCTGGCTGACCGGCTTTATGGCCGGATCGTTTGCGAAAAAAACGGAGAAAAGCGTGTATCGCTGGGCGGTTGGCTTTTGGGTGGTTCTTCTCATTGCAATGAGCGCCTATGTCGTTCGAAGCATCGTGAGAGGAGAAACCTATTGGACGAGCCTCGTGCTTTTGGGCGTCGTTGCGATCGCTTTTGCGGTGACGCTGTTCTACGATAAGGGGAAAAATATAGGGAGCAGTTTTGCGGCGGCCATCGGAACGATGACGAATACCTTCCTCGTAATGGGCTTGATTTATGTCTTTTACGCGGAAGCCTATATGTTAGCGATCGGCCTGACTCCGGATCAGGCGCTGGCAACGGTGGTGACGATTTGTGTCGTCAACGGCCTTCCGGAGATGATTTTAGCGGTCGTTATTTCAACGCCGGTATGTGCGGCATTAAAAAAGAGAATGAAGTAGGGAGACTTTATGGCAGTGGCAATCGGGAAGGAGCAGTCGTATCAAGACTTGTTGTTGGCGATCGACGTCGGCAACAGCAACCTCACCTTCGGCGTATTTCACAAAGATGTGATTTTGTACCAGTGGCGGATTCAGACGAACCGCGACAAGACTTCGGATGAATACGGCATTGAGCTGGAACAGATTCTATATCATTTCGGCATTCACCGATCGATGATTTCCGATGTGATTATCGGATCGGTTGTGCCGAATCTGATGCATACGCTTCAGATGATGTGCAATCGCTTCTTGAGACAGGAACCCATGATTGTCGGCGAAGGAACGCGCAGCGGCATGCACATTCGCTACGACAACCCGAAGGAGGTTGGTGCGGACCGCATCGTCAATGCAGTCGGGGGATTTGAGATTTACGGCGGCCCGTTGATTGTCATTGATGTCGGCACAGCGATTACGCACGATGTCATTACTGAAGAGGGAGAATATCTGGGCGGTACCATTGCACCGGGGATTGGAATTTCGGCCGAGGCGCTCTTTATGCGCACGGCGAAACTGCCGAAGGTGGAATTGATCGATCCGCCGACTGCGATCGGCAGGACGACGGTTTCGTCGATGCAGGCGGGGATTGCCTATGGCTTTATCGGGCTCATCGATAACATCACATGCCATATCCTGAAGGAGCTTTCGATCCAGGCGTGCGAGGCCAAGATCATCGCGACGGGCGGCTTTTCACGGCTGCTTGCGGAAAAATCGCGTTACGTACAGACAATAGACAAGGATCTGACGCTGCACGGCATGCGCATCATTTACGAGCGCACAAAGAGAGTGAAGAATCATGAATAAGTTCTCTCGCTTTGCGGCATTTATGCAAGGCACTGCGGCTGAAAAAGCAGAAGGGAAAAAGGCGTCCGCCGCGACGGATGCCTTTTTTGTCGGATTGAGTCCGCTCGCGGGCGTCAGCGATGTCGCATTTCGGACGCTGTGCGCCGAGCAGGGCTGCGATTTTGCCGTGACGGAGATGGTGAGCGCAAAAGGGCTGTATTATAATGATCTCCGATCGGAGAAGCTGTTGGAGACGAATGCTCAGGAGGGCGCCGTCGGGTGCCAGCTTTTCGGTTCAGAGCCTGAGATCCTCGCCGCGGTGATTCGAAACCGGATCAATCCCCGGGCGGACCTACAG
>JAEXCD010000090.1 GCA_023393715.1 Bacillota bacterium | reverse complement strand
GGCGTATGGTGTTGTACGCCCGTCCTATCGCCGAAGGTAGGCCTGCAGCGCTTCGCCGAGGAGTGAAATGGCGCGGCGCAGAATATCGACGTGAACCGCATAGGAAATGCGAATTTCATTTCGCCCCAGCCCTGGGGTAAAGTAAAAGCCCTCCGCCGGTGTCGTCAGGATGGTTTCACCCTGCTTCGAAAAGTTCGTCAGCGTCCATACGACAAAATCCTCGGCATCCTCAACCGGCAGTGCGACGAGCGAGTAGAAGGCGCCTTCGGGCGTCGAGAAGCGGATATTCGGAATGCGCGACAGAGCCTGCGCCAACGCCTCGCGCCGAGACCGATACAGCGCGTCGATCTGAGCAAAATAGCCCTCGTCCAGGTCCGATAAGGCTGCGGCGCCGATCTGCTCCAGCGTCGGCGTGGCCAAGCGCATCTGACAAAGCTTCATCAGCTGCTCGGCATAGACCGGATTTTTCGTCGAAATCGAGCCGACGCGCGCGCCGCAGGCGGCATATTTTTTTGAGACGCTGTCGAGCAAAAGCAGATGATTCTGAATTTCGGGGTACGATGCCAGTGAACGGAACGGACGCCCCGAGAAATTGAATTCGCGGTAGACCTCATCTGCGATGAGCGTGATATCGTGGCGCAGCGCAAAGCGGATCAGGCGCTCCAGCTCCTCCTCCGTGTAGACGCGTCCGGTGGGATTGCCGGGGTTGGAGATCAGAATCGCACGCGTATTTTCCGTGACGGCGGCGTCGAGCACATCGTCCTCCGGGATGCGATAGCCCGTCTCGACGGACGTGGAAACGGCGTTGATCTGCAGCCCGTAGACGTCGGTCAGCAGGGCGTAGTTGGTATAAAACGGCTCGATCAGGACGATGCTGTCCCCGATGTCACAGGTCGTCAGCAAGGCAAAGGTCAGCGCTTCGGTCGCCCCGCTCGTAATGAAAATCTCGTCCTCCTGAAATTCGAGTCCGCGGCTTTGGTAGTATCGCCTTTGTGCGGAGCGCATTTCGGGGATGCCGGGTGAGTAGGCGTATTGCAGCAAATGATTCGTATGGGCGGTGATGGCCTCAAAAAAGCGCTCCGGCACCTGAATATCGGGCTGTCCCACGCTGAGCTTGAGAACCTTGATTCCCTTTGCTTCCATGTCCTGAACGATTTTATTGTAGCGGCGTGTGGGCGCCACGCCGAGCTTGCGAACGCGTTCTGCAATGTACATATCCTTACTCCTTTACGCAACGGTTTTGTCTCACTTGTGTATTTGGCTTATTATAATACGAAAGAACGCATTTCGGGGAAAAAATTATCCTCGTGAAAAGGGATTGACTTATTCTGTCGCATCCTCTATACTGGTTTAGTCAAGTTGAGCGGGGCGCTACGCCTCGGACGTTTGACGCGTGCGGCAGTGGCTCAGGGGTAGAGCATCGCCTTGCCAAGGCGAGGGTCGCGAGTTCGAATCTCGTCTGCCGCTCCAATGGCGACATAGCCAAGTGGTAAGGCAGAGGTCTGCAACACCTTTATCCCCAGTTCAAATCTGGGTGTCGCCTCCAAAAAACAGCAGCGAGATTCGCTGCTGTTTTTTATTGGCATAGCGTCCCATCCAATGGAGCGTTTAGTCCGATCGGGAGGCGGGCGTGGCGGCGAATGGAGACGTGGGAGCGTATTGTGAAATTCGATATCAGGCAGAGCGTATTTTTGTGAAAGGCGCGCTTTGATATCACGGACGAGAACGGGATCACGCATTACCGCGCAGAAGGGAAAGCCCTTTCGCCCGGATAAAGGCTGCGCGTCTTTGATATGAAGATGCAGGAGCTGGCGTATATACGGCAGGAGGTTTGGAGCCTTCTGAGACGATTTCGCGTATATGATGTCGGAGCGCCGGTCGCGGAGATCGTTCAAAAATTAAGTTTCATCGATGCCCATTATAAAATCGAGGGGCCGGCCTGGTGCGTCGCGGGGAGCTGCCTGCAGTACGATTACGAAATCGTTGATGCCGAAAACCGACCGATCGTTCCGCCCAAAACGCTAGGGGAGCTTGAGGAGACCGCTTTGAGACCGAGATTCACGAACAGCAGGACGAACCGACGAGGATCGCCGTCGTGCTGACGATTAACGCTGCGCGCGACGCGCAACAAAAAAATGAACTATATAAAAAAAGTAAATAAAAAGTCTTGAGTCAGGTAACGATAAATGATATTATTTTTACTGAAGAATGATCATTCTAAAAGTCGTATTGCAATTTACCGTAAAAAATAATGGAGGAGTAATGATGAAAAAGTATTCCGAAGTCTGTTGACAGCGCTGTGCTCCGTGTTTATGGTAGGAGCAATCGTTATCCCTGTCTATGCGGGAAACAATACGGATACGTCGTGGGATTGGCATATGCCGGGTTACTCTTTCGAACGATATACACAACCGAGGGAAAAATGGGATGCGTCTCCGATATATTTCAAGGTAGAGACAGCGCGCCTATATGGAGGATCCGTGCAAATTAAAGTGGTTTTCGATAATGGATCGGAGCCGGATTATACAGATGTTAAGTTTGTTACGAAGCCCGATGTGTATTGCCTTTCGTCTTCAACCTTTGAAGAACAAGGATATGGGACGAGAGTAAAGGTGCGGGGTGATCGTCAGACCTTTACGGAAATGTGGTTATCCGGAGTGTGGAGCCCGGATTCACAGTCTTGCCCGTGGCAATAGGCATTAGAATGTAATGTAGTTGCGGAGGGGGTACCCCTTCCACAGCTCTATAGAGCGGAGTGTGCCATGAAGAAACGCGGAATTTTTTTTGCCATCGTA
This sequence comes from Bacillota bacterium, assembly GCA_023393715.1. Lineage (GTDB taxonomy): Bacteria > Bacillota > Clostridia > Tissierellales > Peptoniphilaceae > JAEXCD01. The sequence goes on along the minus strand of JAEXCD010000090.1, from coordinate 8,804 downwards.
ACGTGCGTGCTGTTCGTCGGCTACTTCTACCACGTAAAAAAAGCGAACGTAATTCATCCGTCCCGAATTGAGGAGGTGGAGCGGTCTCTTCCGTACACGATCGAAAAAGAGGGAACGAAGCTGACGATTTATGACTATTCCTTTACGTCAAAATTCTATGAAAAAATGGAGTATTCGGAAGTCAAATTATTCGTGACCATTGAGACCGGAGATGTGGTTCCGACTCATCCTGAGAATTTATTTTCGCTTGATGTTTACTCGGACTATCGAATTGCTTCGGATATACAGGAATACTCTGATAATATATCGGGAGAAGACGGGCGGATTGTCTTGGAACCAAACCAGACGGTGGAAGGGTACATTGTCTTTCATCTGTGGAAGGAAAATATTAGAAACTGGACGGATCCCGCTATTTTGATTACCCCGGGCGCTTTTCCCGAAAAGTATAATGAAAAATGGGAAAGCGGAGTGATCTATTTCGAGTACATTCCATTGGAGGTGGAGCATGCTGCGTCTTGATTTTTACCGTGTCTTTCACCGAAAACGGCTGTATTTTTTATTGCCCGTTACGCTGATTTGTTGTTACCTGGCTTACGCTGAGGCGCGGCGGGGCGGAGCGATTCCCGAGAATGTTCGGTACTGGTTTCCCGTTGCCGGTGCATGGAGCTACTGGCCGCCAATGTTAGGCGGGACGCCCGTATTAGTATTTAATATTCTGTCCTGTGTTTTGGTTGCGTTGCCAAGCTGCGACTTATTTTGGGAAGATCGAAAGTCTCGCTTGTCGATCCCGCTCTATCAGCAAATATCCAAGCGGAAAATTGCTGCGTCTCATTTTGCAGTAGCATTTTGTGCGGGGTTTTTGCTTGTTTTGATTCCGCTTGTAGCGCAGATTTTGTGCGTCTTTGCCAAAACACCCATATTGCCGATATCCAAACACTATATTCCCAGTATAGCAGGTGCGTCGTATATGATGTTTCCGGAACTCTATGTGTTCTCCCCGTTGCTTTATGTGATCTTTACGGTGGTGCGATGCTCTGTATTTGGCGGAGTCGTGGCTTGTGCAGCTCTGTCCGTTAATTACTGGCTGGGTGGTGCGTATGCGGGTTTGGTTGTTCCTTATTTTTTCTTAACCGTAAGCGAAATAATATGCGGAAGAATTATTGGAATGTTCACTTTGAAGAATACTTCTTTTCCGAATCTTTCTTCGCAATTTCCCATCGGATATTTTTCCATGAACATGGCGACATTGTTTGAACTGGCGATCTGGCTCCTGTTCTGTGTGGGAACACTTTTGCACGCATCCCGGGAAAGAGAGCTTCTATGAGAGCCCTTTTTCGCGACGCTTCCTACTATTTTCTGTACAGCGGAAAATGGCTGCTTCTTTTTCTGCTGGCGCTGTTTGGCGTACAGTATGTTGTCGCATCGGAGGGGGCGGAGTTCGGCCTGTCCGCCATGGAAGCGTGGGTTACTATCGTATTGAGAGACAGCGGTCTCGCCATTGATTATGCCAAATTTCAGTTTCCCTTTATGTGGGTGCTGATTCACTACGTGCCGATTATGGCGTTTTCCAACGCATTCTGGAAGGATCATACCAACAACGGCGTCTATCTCATTACGCAGGTGGGTTCGCGCGGCCGTTATTTCGGCGCGGCAGCGGTGAGCGGCATAGTATTGTGTGTGCTGTTGCAGGCGGTGGAGGCAGTGCTGCTCCTGCTCGCTTCTTTGCTGGCCGGCGGCGCGGAATGGGCGCGCGGGTACGAGTTCTTTCTTCGCATCCATGCCTTTATCGCTCTGGAAAACAGCGTCCTGATCGTGCTGCTCAATATGCTGGCGCTGTACTTCGGATACCGGGTGGGTATGATTTCGGTGCTTTTGTGGCTCGGCTTTGTCACGCTCGTGCCGTTTCAGGGGCTTTTGGGCTCGGGCTCGCTGGTTTTCCGACAGGACGTCGTCGATCCGATGGGCTACGGCTGGGGCGGAAATCTCGCCGTCTGCGCGGTTTATGCGCTGATCGCGGCGGGTCTTTACCTTTGGCGTGCAAAGACATATGATTTTTACAGTGAGGTGCTGTCATGATTGAATTACAGAATGTCACAAAGGAAATCCATGGCGAGCAGGTACTGAGTCGCGTTTCGCTCACTTTGGAGGACGGAAAAATTTACGGTTTTGTGGGACAGAACGGCTCGGGAAAAACCATGCTGTTCCGCGCGATCTGCGGACTGATTCATCTGACGGAGGGGGAGGTGCGGATCGACGGCCAGCCGGTCGATTTTCAGCATATGCCGAAGTCGGTCGGTCTGCTGCTCGAAGCGCCTGCCTTTTTGGGCAACCTGACCGGAGTGCAGAACCTGAAGATGCTTTCGTACCTGACGCCGGGGATCACCGACGAACGGATCCGGGACATGCTGAAGCAGGTCGGACTGACCAAGGCCATGGACAAGCGGTACGGAAAGTACTCGCTGGGCATGAAGCAGCGCCTGGGACTGGCCTACGCATTTTTGAGCGATCCGAAGATCATTTTGCTCGACGAGCCGACAAACGCGCTCGACGCCCGGGGAATCGAGATTCTGATCGAGATGATTCACGAATATCACGATCGGGGCGCAACCATTCTGATCGCCAGCCACGACGGCGCTTTTCTCTCATCGATCACAGCGAATATGATTTCCATGGAGAAGGGCTGCGTGACAGGGATAAGACTGGAATAGGGAAACGCACTCCTGTGGGCAATATGCTCCGGGGGCGTGCTTTTTGCGGAAGGCTGTTTACATCAGAAAATCACATCAAAAGATCGCGTACAGGCGAGTCCCCAGTTTCGGGCGGGGCTCGCCTTTTTGCAAATCGGTGCAATCCGGGACAGGGTGCAAGTTGGGACAGGAAATCTCAAAATGCCTTTTCTCAGGGGAAACGAATCGGTATAATAGGGCATATTGTTTGAAGTGCTGGGAGGCATCCATATGTCGAGATATCCTTTAATAGAAGAATTCGGAAGCGATCAGTTCAGCGACGCGGTGATGCGCGAGCGTCTGCCAAGACCGGTTTATTCCGCATGGGAGCAGGCGATTCACAACGAAATGCCGATTACGCGGGAAACGGCGGACGCGATTGCACATGCGATGAAGGTGTGGGCGATGGAACGCGGCGCGACGCACTATTGCCACTGGTTTCAGCCGCTGAACGGCAAGACGGCGGAAAAGCACGACGCCTTTCTGCAAAAGGATGCCTCGGGACATCCCATCACCAAGCTGTCGGGTAAATCGCTGATGCGCGGCGAGACAGACGGTTCCTCCTTTCCGAACGGCGGGCTGAGAGACACCTTTGAGGCGAGAGGATACACCTTCTGGGATGCGACCTCGTCGGTCTTTGTGCGCGGGCATGTGCTTTACATTCCAAGCGTATTTATCAGTTATACCGGGGCAAAGCTGGATTTGAAGATGCCTCTTCTGACGGCAAAGCAGGCGTTGAGCAAGCAGGCGACGCGTGTGCTGCACCGGCTCGGGAAAACGGACGTGCAGTTTGTCCGTCCGATGGTGGGTCTGGAGCAGGAATATTTTCTGCTTGATCGGGAAAAGGCGAAGGAGCGGCCGGATCTGATGTTCTGCGGACGCACACTGTTTTCCGCCGATATGCCCAAGGGCGGAGATTACGAGGATACGTACTTCGGCAGCGTCAGCGAAGAGGTGCAGTCATTTATGCGGGAGGTGAACGAGCAGTGCTGGTCGCTCGGCATTCACGCCTCCGTCGAGCATAATGAATTTTCCCCGGGACAGTACGAATTTTCGTCGGTTTTTGACGATGTCACGACGACCATCGATCAAAATATGATTGTGATGGATATTCTGCGCCGTGTGGCGCATCGGCACGGCATGGAGTGCCTGCTGACGGAAAAGCCCTTCCGGGGCATGAACGGATCGGGAAAGCACAACAACTTTTCGCTTGAAGCATCGAACGGCGACAATCTGTTCGATCCCGGAGATCGTGCGCCGGAGGATCTTCAGTTCATCGTGTTCCTCTCCGCGTTTATCGAGGCGATCGACCGGAACCAGACGCTTTTGCGCATGGCGTGCTCCGACGCGGGTAACGACTACCGCCTGGGAGGGCACGAGGCGCCGCCGGCGATCGTGTCGGTTTATCTGGGCGCACAGCTGCACCACCTGTTTGAACAGCTGGCGGAAACCACGCAGATCACGCCGGTCGAATTAAAACGGATGACGGCTCCGGTGGTGACGCTGTCGGAGCAGAGCATCGACGCGACGGACCGCAACCGCACCTCGCCGATCAGCTTCGGTGGGAACCGCTTTGAAATTCGGATGCTCGGTTCGTCTCTCAACGCCTCAGCGCTGAACACGTTCCTCTTTACCGGGATGGCGCAGTCGCTGGAGAAGATTGCCGATCAATTAGAGGCGGCACACTGCGCAGATGAGGAGGCGCTGCACCAGACGGTGATGCACATCACGCACGATATCCTGAAAAGGCATCATCGCGTATTGTTCGCCGGGGACGGCTATTGCGGCGACTGGGTACAGGAGGCGGAGCGCCGCGGGCTGGCGCACTACGACAACTATATTGAGTCCATTCATGCGCTTCGGTGCGAGGAAACGATCGAGATGCTGGAGCATTTCGGCGTGCTGAATCGCATGGAGCTGGAGGCGCGTTACCAGGTTCTGCTCCGTCAGTTTATCCACACGGTCAAGACGGAGGCGCGGACGATTACCCGTATGGCGTCGGAGGGGGTTTATCCGGCGCTGATGCGTTACCAGATCGAGTTGGATCAAGCGGCGGCGTCCGGCCGCAGCAAATCGACGGAGCGCCGGGCGGTACAGAATGCGGCGTTTCTGGATCGGATCGACGAGCAGACGATGCATCTGGACCGGCTGATCGGGCAGATCATTGTCGAGAAAAATGCCGAAAGGGTGGCGGAACGAATGATCGGCGAGCTGCGGCCGGCGATGAACGAGCTTTCGGAGCTGCTGCGGCAGGTTGAGCTGTACACGCCGTATGACGTATTTCCGTATCCCTCACAGGAGGAGTTGGTCATTCAGTGAGCGGGGCGATGCGGCGCATTGCATAATTCAGGAGAAGAGAGATGAGTGAAAAATTGGTTAGTCCGGCGATTTTATCCGGCTTTATGGAGCTGCTGCCTCAGGAGCAGATCGTCTTTGACCGAATGAAGGAGACGATTGAAAACGGATTTCGCCGATATGGTTTCTGGCCGTTGGACACGCCGGCGATTGAAAAGAGCGAAGTCCTGTTTTCCAAGGGCGGCGGCGAAACGACCAAGCAGATTTATCGAATTGATAAGGGAGCGAGCTCGACAGAGCAGGCGCTCCGCTTTGATCTGACCGTACCGATGGCGCGTTATGTCGCTCTGCATGAGTCCGAGCTTCCCTTCCCGTTTCGCCGCTACCAGATCGCTAAGGTTTATCGCGGCGAGCGCAGTCAGAAGGGCCGGTACCGCGAATTTTATCAATGCGACATCGATATCGTGGGGCGCGAGCAGCTCGCCGTGGAAAACGACGCGGAGATGCCCTCCGTCATCTATCACATTTTTCAGGAGCTGGGAATCGGCGCGGTTTCCTTTCACATCAACAACCGCCGTCTTCTGAACGGTTTTTTTGCGACGCTGGGGATTTCGGATTCGGAGAGCGTGCTTCGTGCGGTCGATAAACTCACGAAGATCGGGGAAGAGGCGGTTTCCGGCCTGCTCCGGGAAGAAGGGCTGAGCGAAGAAACCGTTGGCGCGTTGTTCGATTTCCTCAAGCCGCTCGAAAGCAATGCGGCGACGCTGACAATGCTCGACCGTGTCGGCGCGGCGTTGGATGAAAGGGCGACTTCGCCCGGGACGGTCGCGGCCTACCGCGAGGGGCTGAACGAGCTGCGCCTCGTATATGAACGCATGCAGGCGTTCGGTGTCCCAGAGGAGCGGATTTGCATCGACCTGTCGATTACGCGGGGACTGGATTACTATACGGGCACGGTTTTTGAGACGTTTCTCTGCGGCTATGAGTCGATCGGCTCGATTTGTTCGGGCGGGCGTTACGATAATTTGGCGAGCAATTTTACAAAAACACATCTCCCGGGCGTGGGCTTGTCGATTGGTCTGACGCGGCTGTATTATCAGCTTCAGCAGGCGGGGCTGATCTCGTCGGAAAAGGGGGAATACATTCGCGCTCTGGTACTGCCGATGAGCGGGGAAGATCTGGCATATGCGATTGAGACGGCAAATTTTCTGCGTGCGGCAGGCGTGTGTGCGCAGATTTACCTCGAGGGCGGAAAGGCGAAGAAAAAGCTGGCGTATGCGGATCGCGTAGGGGCGCGGTACGCCGTCCTGATCGGAGAACAGGAGCGCGCAGAGCAAAGGGTTGCCCTAAAGGATCTGACGAATGCCGCTCAGTGGAGCATCACCAGAGAGGAGTTGCTTGAGCGCCTGTGCGGCGGCAGGTAGTGCGAAATGCGGACGAATACAACGGGGCAGGCGTCGGGAAGCGCGGCCCCGTTTTTCATCCGGCGAAAATCCTTGTTTTTTTATAGGATTTTCTTCTTATGGCAGCATAATTGGGAAAAGGTTGGGTATAGGTGAAGCGACGGCAAAGGCGGCTTGCATTACGCAAACCGCGGCCGATTACGCAAAGCCGAATAGACGAGGAGGATGCAATGTCTGTTATCCAATCATTAGAAAAAAGAAGAAGCTATTACCACTTGAATAAAAAACTCCCGGTGCCCCGCGAGGAGGTAACCAGGACAATCGAACAGGTGACGGAGCTCGTGCCGGATGCATTTAATATGAAGAGCGCACGTGTGGTCGTCCTGTACGGCGAGGAACACGACGCGTTCTGGCAGGAGGTGTACCGCGTGTTTGACGGAGCCGTGGCGCAGGAAAAGATCGATTCCTTTAAGGCGGGCGCCGGAACCGTGCTCTATTTCACGGACGCTGCGGTCGTCAAGGCGATGGAGGAGCGGTTTGCGCTGTATGCCGAAAATTTCCCGGTTTGGGCAAACCAGGCGAACGGAATGCTTCAGATCAACGTGTGGACGGCGCTGCGCGAGCTGGGAATCGGCGCATCGCTCCAGCATTACAATCCGGTCATCGACGGGATGGTCAGGGAGCGGTACGGCGTGCCGGAGCACTATGTGCTGCTTGCCGAAATGCCGTTTGGCGGCATCGAGGAGGAGCCGGAGCCCAAAGAACGGGAGGATATTTCAAAGCGCGTTCAGGTTCGCTAAAAGCGCAGCGCACATGCGGCCGCGGAAAGGTTGTGTTTTTCAGGGGAACGCGTTATACTATACAAAACTTCATATGGTGAAATGACGAGAAGAGTACCGTTTCACCGGATGGGAAAGCAAGAAAGAGAGATTTGCACGCGGCTGAAAGGCGAATCCGAAATCCGAAACGGGAAGACCACCTCGGATCACGATGCGAAATGAGAAGCAAACAGGGTGGAACCACGAGCACTTCGTCCCTCGGACAGGTGCTCTTTTTATGTGCTTTTTTACTAAGGAGGAGCTATGAAGTACAAATTAAAGGACGGCAGCAGCTATGAAAGTGAGCGCGCATTATCGGTGATTGAGCTGGCGCAGGAGCTGAGCAGCGGATTGACGAAGGCGGCCTGCGCCGGAGAAATCGACGGGCAGACGGTCGATCTGCGCACGGAGATTCCCGACGGCGCGGCGGTCAGCGTTTTGACATTTGACGACGAAGAAGGAAGAAAAGCGTACAGACACTCGACGGCACACCTGATGGCGCAGGCGATCAAGCGGCTGTATCCCGACGCGAAGCTGTCGATCGGACCGGCGATTGCCGACGGCTTCTACTATGACGTCGATTTTGCCGAGCCGATCGTCGATGCCGATCTGAAGAAAATCGAGGAAGAAATGGCGAAGATCGTCAAGGAAAATCCGGCGATCGAGCAGTTCACGATGCCGCGCGAGGAGGCGCTCCGCTTCTTCCGCGAGCGCGGCGAGGACTACAAGGTCGAGCTGATCGAGGATTTGCCGGAGGATGCGGTGCTCAGCTTTTATTCGCAGGGCGAGTTCACCGATCTGTGCGCCGGCCCGCATCTGATGACGGTCGGCCAGATCAAGGCGTTTAAGCTGATGAGCATCGCGGGCGCGTATTGGCGCGGCGATGAAAAAAACAAGATGCTGACGCGCATTTACGGAACGAGCTTCCCAAAAAAATCCATGCTTGAGGAGCATCTCGAGCGCATCGAGGAAGCGAAGCGCCGCGACCACCGAAAGCTGGGGCGCGAGATGGAGCTGTTTGCGTTAATGGAGCAGGGGCCGGGCTTTCCGTTTTTCCTGCCGAAGGGAATGCAGCTGAAAAATACGCTGATCGACTACTGGCGCGAGCTGCACGTCCGCGAGGGCTACAAGGAAATCCAGACGCCGATCATCCTGAACCGCAATCTGTGGGAGCGCTCCGGGCACTGGTTCCACTATCGCGAAAATATGTACACGACGGTCATCGATGAAGAGGATTATGCGATTAAGCCGATGAATTGCCCCGGCTCCATGCTGGTGTACAATTCAAAACCGCATTCCTACCGCGATCTGCCGCTCCGCCTGGCGGAGCTGGGGCTGGTTCACCGCCACGAAATGTCCGGTGCGCTGCACGGCCTGTTCCGCGTTCGCTGCTTCACGCAGGATGATTCGCATATCTTTATGACGCCGGAGCAGATCACGCCGGAAATTACGCGCGTCGTCCGCCTGATCGACGAGGTGTATACGAAGTTTGGCTTCAAATACCACGTCGAGCTGTCGACCCGCCCGGAGGATTCGATGGGCACGGATGAAGAGTGGGAGAT
>JAEXCD010000054.1 GCA_023393715.1 Bacillota bacterium | reverse complement strand
GGATTATGAGCGTTTTTTGCACGGGCGCCGTGCGACGCTCCCCGATCTGAACGATTGGGAGCGAATGAGTCGTTTTATCGATTGGCGCGGGAAGGAGACAGAGCGGGAGCCGACAGGTGCATGTCCGGACGTTCCAGTTTTTGAAGAAGATGTGGCGCTGATTATTTTTACGTCGGGAACGACCGCGAGCCCAAGAGGTGTTGAGTTGATGCACGGGCAGCTGATGGAGGCCATGGGCAGCGTGGTTCAACGAATGGGCTGGACAAAGGAGGATCGTCTGGTATTGCCGTTGCCGCTGTACCATGGCTCCGGCGCAAATTGCGGTCTGCTTGTGGCGCTTCATGCCGGGATGAGTGCGGTGCTGCTGCGCACGTTTCGATCGATTGAGGTGATGGAGGCGATACAGAAATATCGTTGCACTGTATTCAACGCCGTTCCGGCGATGCCACTGCTAATGATGGCCAATGCCCGTTTTGGTGAGTTTGATTTATCTTCTCTTCGGTCGGGAATTTTGTCCGGTGCGGTGATTTCGGAAGAAACTTATCGGAAAATCCGTGAGGGATTCCGGATGAAAAACTTTTTACCGGCCTATGGGATGACGGAAACGACGACACTAAACACACTGACGAAGCCGAATACGCCCGATGAGGAGCGATGGACCAATGCGGGAGGAGTTCTTCCTGGAATGGAAGTTCGCATATGGCACTGCCGCGAGGAACGAGTGCAGCCGAGCGGAGAGGTCGGGGAGATTCAGGTGCGAGGACGATGCATTGCCAAGGGTTATTACGGAAAGGAGTCTCTTTTTCAGGAACGTATTTTAGAGGGCGGCTGGTTTCGGACGGGTGATGTCGGATTTTTGGACACAAGAGGCAGGCTGCATTTCCAAAGTCGCTTGAGTGAGCTGATTGTCCGAGGTGGAGAAAATATCGTGCCTGGAGAAATTGAGGCGGTACTGGAGAAATACAGCAGTGATATTGAAACCGTAAAAGTAGTCGGCATCCCAGATCCAATCATGCAAGAGGAGTTGGTAGCGTTGATTTGTATGAAAAGCGGACGGCTTGATCCGGCTGCACTAAGAGCTTATCTGCTGAAAAATCTGGCGTCATTCAAAGTTCCGAGGTATTTTTTCCAGGTAGCGCATTTTGCGATGACTGGAAGCGGAAAAATCGATCTGAAAAAGGCGCGGGAAACGGCGGAACGATATGCAAGTGAGAAAGGAGATGAACGATGACAGAAAATCCCTATGATCTCTTAAAAGGAGTGCGAATTTTAGAGCTGACCACTTATGTAGCGGCGCCTTCAGGCGGGAGGCTGCTTGCGGACTGGGGGGCGGACATTATTAAGGTGGAAGCTACTCCAAGAGGCGATGTGACTCGGTACGTGGTGCCGCTTCCTGGAATGCAACCGATTACGTATCAATTTCACAATGCGAATAAAAAGAGCATCTGTCTAAACCTGAAAACAAAGGAGGGGCAGGAGATCATGCATCGCCTGCTGAAAACGGCAAATGTCTTTTTCACCAACACGCGCAGCGCTGCATTGAAGAAGCTGGGGTTGGATTACGAAACGCTGCATGAACGGTATCCGGGGCTGATTCACGCCCAAATCACCGGATATGGAGAAGCCGGAGAAAAGGCGAATGCACCGGGCTTTGACAATGTGTGCTACTGGGCGTTGGGCGGCGCCATGTACGCCTGCATGGAGAAGGGAACGGCGCCGATTATTCCGCCGAGCTCTTTCGGCGACCATAATGCCGCCTGTACGATGGCCGGAGCGATTTGTGCGGCGTTGTACAAGCAAAAAGCGACGGGAGAGGGAAGCAAAATTGTCACGTCATTGTATTCGCAGGTATTGTATAACATGACGGAACCAATTATTTCGATACAATGCTCAAATCTGGATACGTATCCCAAGACAAGACTGGAGAACACGCCGTTGAACAACACCTATGTATGTGGAGACGGCAAATGGATCATGGTATGCTGCCACGAATACGAGCGGTATTTTCCGGATTTTATGAGTCTGATCGGGCGCGAGGATCTCATTGAAAACAGCGAGTATAATACCTTCGCGAAAGGGAATGAACGAAGCCGGGAAATTATCGGAATTTTAAGCGATGCATTTCAAAGATTTACGCGCGAGGATCTTGAAAAGGAGCTGACGGATCGGGATATTCCGCATGCTGTTTTGACCAATGTTCCGGACTTGCTCGAATCGCAGCAGGCATGGGAGAATAAGTATCTACGGAAATTCAATCTTCACACCGGAGAGGAATTCATCGAGGCTCAGACACCGGTGAAGTTTGGCGGCGTGACAGAAGCTCCCCGTAAAGATGCGCCGTATTTAGGCGAACAAAGTACGGTATATCTCAAGGAGCTGGGCTATTCGGAGGAGGAAATCGAGGAACTGAAAAAGAAAGAAATCGTCATTGAAAAAACGGGCCCCTTTGATCGCGGCGGATGCTGAGGGCATGGCTGCAAGGGAACCGGGCAAAGCATAAGCTCATTATTATCCACAAGGAGGAAGAATCATGACGAACAAAGAAAAGGTTTCCATCGGGACGATATTCGGCGTTGTATCGGTTTGGTTCGGCGCACATGCGGGTGGCGGATTTGCTTCGGGCAATCAAACCATGAGCTTTTTTGTAAATTACGGCTGGCCGGCGATCTTTACACCGCTTTTGGCCATTGCATTTTTGACGATTATTTATCGCATCATCATGATCATTTGTAACCAACACGGAATCAACAATTATGCAGACTTTGGGCACAAGCTGTACGCGCCGTACAATCGAATCATTGAGCCTTTCTATGAAATTTGCTATCTCGGAGCAGGAATGTTGGCAACGAGCGCATCGGTCGCAGGTGCTTCAGCGGTAATCAATCAGGTGTTTGGCATTCCCTACATGCTTTGTGTCGTAGTGATTGCGATTCTGACGATTTTTGTATCGATGTTTGGCGTTCGAATGATTGCCAGAGCGTCCACCGTAATGGTGGTATTGATTGCGTTTTCCGTTCTTGTCATCGCGGTGGCGGGGCTTGCAACGAGAGGAGAATACATCCTTCAGGATATTTCCGCGAACTATGCACCGCAGGGAATTGGACCGGCGGTGTGGAAGAGTATTACCTATGCCTCGTTCCAAATTTTCTCTTTGATGGGCGCCTATGGTGTAGCAACGCAGCTGAAAACAGAAAAAGCCTGCAACAAGGCCGCCATTCTGGGGTTTGTGATTAATGGCGGAATGCTTTTGCTAAATGCACTGCTCTGCTTGGCGTATCGAGAGGTGATTACCGGAAATACGCTGCCGATCCTGACGATCTGTCAGTCACTGGACAGCAACCTTTTGACCGTTCTCTATACGGTTTGTCTGTTCTGTGCGTTCGTCTCGACGGCGGCCTCCGTTGTGTTCGGAACGATTGCGCGGTTTGGAAAGTATCACGAAAAGATGAAGCTATCACAAAATGTATGGAATCTTTTGGTTGGTATTATCGTTATCCTTATTTCGATGGGAGCGGCATCCTTTGGTTTGACAGCGATCGTCGCCGTCGGGTATAGCTATTTGGGCGTGATCGGTATTTTCTTGGTAGCGATTCCTTGCCTGATCGTAGGCAGCATGAAAATCCGGAAATACCGCGAAATGCACCGGGCGATACAGTCTCAGGAAGGCGAATAGCCGATGTATGTGTTGGGAGTAGATATCGGGTCGACATCGTCAAAGGCTGTGGTGCTGAAAGATGGAGCGATTTTGGCCTGCTCCGTAATTCCGGCAGGAACGGGAACAAGCGGGCCGAAAAGAGTATTACAAGATATTTTCCGCAAGACTGGATTGAGCCGAACGGATATGGAGCGGGTTGTGGCGACGGGCTATGGCCGGTTTTCCATGGAGGAAGCGGATCGTCAGGTAAGCGAAATCAGTTGTCACGCAAGGGGCGTTCATCACATCATGCCGAGTGTAAGAACCATACTGGATATTGGCGGTCAGGACGTGAAGGCCATTGAGCTGAGCGAAGAGGGGCGCGTCGAAAATTTTTTCATGAACGACAAGTGTGCCGCCGGAACGGGGCGTTTTATCGAGGTTATGGCAAATCTGATGGAGCTTCATGTGAGTGAGATGGCGGTGTGGGATGCGCGAGCCGAGCGGCCAGTTACCGTGAGCAGTACCTGTACGGTTTTTGCGGAATCGGAGGTGATTTCCCTGCTTTCACAGAAAAAGGGGAAGGCGGATATCATTCGTGGCGTTCATGAGTCCGTGATCAGCCGTGCCATGGGGCTATTGATGCGAACTGCCATGAAATCGGATTTCGGGATGACGGGCGGTGTAGCGCAGAATGCAGGCGTGGTTCGAGCCTTGGAAAGACAGCTTCGACAACCTGTTCAGGTTTCAAACTATTCGCAGCTCATGGGCGCGATCGGCGCCGCCCAATTTGCTTGGCAGGATGTACGAGAGGAAAAACGGTGAGAATGGAGAGACGAGAAATGAATGTTTTGGTTTGTGTAAAGCAGGTGCCGGATACGACGGAAATCCGAATTGATCCGGTAAAAAATACATTGATTCGAGAGGGGGTTCCGAGCATCGTCAATCCCTTTGACGGATATGCGTTGGAAGCCGCGGCGCGGTTGAAAGATCGAAATCCAAATACGACCATCTATGTAATGTCAATGGGGCCGGAGCAGGCCAAAGCTGCACTGAAGGAGTGTTTGGCCATAGCTGCCGACAAGGCTTTTCTGGTGAGCGGACGCTCCTTCGGCGGGTCGGATACGTTGGCGACGAGCTATATTCTGTCGGAGGCCGTAAAGAAACTCGAGGAAAAGGAACAAATTCGTTTTGATGCAATTTTTTGCGGGAAGCAGGCCATTGACGGAGATACGGGTCAGGTAGGGCCAGAACTAGCGGAGCATTTGAATCGTGGACAAGTCACCTATGCATTGGAAACGGAGGAGAGAGAGGAATCACTTCTCGTACTGCGCGAGGGTCAGGATGCCAACGAGCGCATCGAGGTTACGCTTCCTTGCGTCGTTACTTTCACGAAGCCATCGTTTGAGCCTCGGTATCCGACGATCCGCAGAAAACTTGCGGCGAATCGGGCGGAGATCACGGTGCTCACGCCGGAGGATTTCCCCGAAATGAACGCGGAAATGATCGGCTTGAAGGGATCGCCTACACACGTTAAAAGAACGTTTGTGCCGCAGAAAAAGAAAAACGGAATCGTGATTCGAGAGGATTCTGCGGAAGTGGCTTCAGAGAAGCTGTTGAAGCTGTTAGGCGATGAGCGACTGGTTTGAGAGGGGAAGCGGAAATGGATGCAAAAACCAAGGATCTTTGGGTGTACATTGAAACAAAGGAAAACGGAGCGGCGAAAAACATCGGTCTGGAGCTTTTGAAGGAAGGACGAGTTTTAGCGGACAAGCAGGGCGGAAACCTGGTCGGGATTGTGATTGGTCAGGGTGTCGGACAGGCAATCCATGACGCTGGAGATTACGGCGCAGATCAAGTGATTGTTATCGAGGGTGATGAATATGAGCGCTATACAACCGATGCGTATGTGGGAGCGCTGCATTATCTGATTGAAAAATACGGGCCGGCCTCTGTTCTGATCGGCGCAACGCCGAACGGCCGAGACATGGCGCCGCGTGTAGCCTGCAGGTTGGGAACGGGATTGACGGCGGATTGTACGGGACTTGGAATTGACGAAGAAACGGGAAATATCGAATGGACGCGTCCGGCCTTCGGCGGAAATTTAATGGCGACGATCATCTGTCCGGATCACCGTCCGCAGATGGGAACGGTGCGCCCGGGCGTGTTCAAAAAGCAGCGGGCGTCTGAGAATCGCGCGACGGTTTTGCGCGAGGCATTTCATCTGCCCGGGGCACAGCGCCGCACGCGGATTTTGGAGATTATTGAGGATGCCGCCGCTGAGATTGTAGATTTGGAGGGCGCGCAGATCATCGTCTCCGGAGGCCGAGGCGTCGGATCAGCGCAGGGCTTTGAACCGATTCGGGACCTTGCTGAAGTCTTGGGGGCAACGGTCGGGGCGTCTCGCGCAGCCGTGGATTCCGGTTGGATATCGCATGCACATCAGGTCGGACAAACGGGAAAGACGGTGGCGCCGAAGCTGTATATTGCCTGCGGTATTTCTGGAGCGATTCAGCATCAGGCGGGGATGAGCGGCTCATCGTATATTGTAGCCATCAACAGGGATCCGGAAGCGCCGATTTTTGACATTGCCGATTACGGAGTGGTAGGAGATCTATTCGAGGTGATTCCCGCGCTGATCAAGGCGATAAAGAAGCAAAGAGCGTGAGGCGCACGGATTGTAGCAGGGGTCCGATTTGCGGCGGTCGGGCCGCCGTTGAAATCCAATCGGTTGATTGCGAAAGGTAGGGAAGCATGAGCGAAATAATCAATGATTCTATGACATCGCAGGAAATGCTGTCGATTTTGGTGAAAAAAAATATGGAGGATGCCTGGCGGGCGAAGGAACGAGGGGAGCTGGTTTGTTGGGCCAGTTCCATTGCGCCCTGTGAATTCTGCGAGGCGATGGGCATTCAGGTGGTCTATCCTGAGAACCACGTCGTAGGAATTGCGGCCCGAAAGGGTGCACCAGAGCTGCTGCAATATGCAGAAGCCAAAGGATATTCGAACGATATTTGCGGCTATGCGCGAGTCAACCTCGCCTACAAGGATCTTCAGCAGTGTGTTTCCGAGGAGATGCCGCTACCCGATCTTGTCCTTTTATGCAATAACATTTGCGATACGTTGTTGAAATGGTATGAAAATCTTGCATATGAGTTGCACGTGCCGTGTTTGATTATCGATGTGCCCTTCAATCACGATCCAGAGATCAGCGAGGAAAATATCGAATATGTAAAGGCGCAGTTTGAAACATTGATCGGACAACTGGAGGAGATCACGGGAAGGAGCTTTGATTATCAGCGTTTTGAGGAGGTCATGAAAATCGCATCTGCAAATGCGGATGCGTGGTATGAGGCAACCTCTCTATGCAGCGCTAAGCCGTCGCCGTTGTCGGGCTTTGATATGTTCAACTATATGGCATTAATCGTTTGCATGCGAGGAAAGCCGGAGTGTGGTCAGACCTTCCGCAAGCTTCGGGATGAGTTGCAGGAGAAGATCGATCAGGGCGTATGCGGCCTGCACGGGGCGGAGGAGCAATACCGGATTATGTGGGATGGCATTGCCTGCTGGCCCTACCTATCGCATACATACAAAGTACTGAAAAATTATGGTGTAAATATGACCGGTTCGACCTATCCCTCTGCCTGGGCGTTGCGGTATACGCCGGGAAATCTGTCGGAGCTTGCCAGAGCCTATACGGGAATGGGCAACAATTTGTCGCTGCAGGGGCAGATTGACCTTCGAAAGTCGATTCTTCGGGAAACCGGCTGTGACGGAATCGTGATGCACCTCAATCGGAGCTGTAAAATGTGCGACTTTCTTCAGTATGAAATTGGAGAGGAGCTTCGTCAGAGCATGGGTATTCCCATCACGACCTTTGATGGCGATCAGGCGGATCCAAGAAACTATTCAAAGGCGCAGTATGAAACCCGGATTGAGGCGCTGGTTGAAATGATGCAGGAAGCGAAGGCGCAACGAGAGGAGGGCTCAGATGGGAATTCGTGAATTGCTGGACGTGCTGTGCGAAGCTGCAGATGCACCTAAAAAAACCATTTACGCGTCCCGGGAAAAAACGGGGAAGCGCATCGTCGGCTGGGTGGCGCCCTATGCTCCGGAAGAGTTGATATACGCATCCGGCTGTCTTCCTGTGGGTCTGTGGGGCGGAGAAACGTCGATATTGAGAGCGCGGACCTATTTGCCTCCCTTTGCCTGCTCCATTATGCAGTCGATCATGGAATATGAAAATGATGGAACCTACGATATTTTGTCTGCAGTTCTGATTCCGGCACATTGTGATACGCTGAAATGCTTTGGGCAGAAGTGGAAGGGCGCGTGTCCGGCGATTCCCTTTGTATATCCGCAGAATCGCGGAACGGACAGCGCAATGGATTTTCTCGTCAGCGAATACGCGCTGATCCGAAAAAAGCTGGAGGAGATTCTTCAGACCAAGATCACGGACGCGGCGTTGTCGGAGGCCATCATCCTATATAATGAGTACCGCGCGGTCATGAGGGATTTCACACATACGGCAGCCCGTTATCCGGAATGGATCACACCGACGGTGCGTCATCGAATTATTAAAGCGGCATATTTCATGGACAAAGCGGAATATACGCCGATGATTCGTAAGCTCACAGCGCTGCTGAAGCTGCAAAAGCCAAAGGACTGGTCCGGGAAAAGAGTGGTTGTCACCGGATTGACGCTGGAGCCGATGCCGCTTTTGGAAATCTTTGAGCAGTTTAATTTGTCGGTCTGCGCAGATGATCTGGCGCAGGAATCCCGTCAATTTCGGACGGATGTCCCGTTTTGCGGAGACCCGATGAGAAGCTTGGCGAAGCAGTGGCAGAACCACAGCGGATGTTCGCTGGCATTTGACCCGGAGAAGAGGAGAATTGAGCAGGTGCTCCATCTCGCGAAGTCGCAGGACGCAGACGGCATCGTCATCGCGTTGATGAAGTTCTGCGATCCGGAGGAATACGACGTGCCGATTATTCTGGATGAGGCGAAACGAGCCGGAATTCCGGTTTTGACGATTGAGATCGACCAGCAGGCGACATCCTTTGAACCGACTCGAACCCGGCTGCAGAGCTTTTCGGAGAGTATGATTTGATCGAAAGAGACAGACCGTCGTGCAAGTGAACCCGAGTGCTTATACCGAAGCGAAGCATTAGAAAAGGATCTTAACTTAATAAAAAAGAGGCGCCCTGGTCGGCGCCTCTTTTTCGTTTTACCAAACCTTCTTCGAGCGGCGTGGATCCTGAGCGAAGATGCGGTTTGGAGAAAGGAGAAAAAAAGAGTACAATAAAGGAGCCATACCGGTCATGGGAGGAAATGCGTATGAAGGTACTGTTGTACTCGGAGGGGCTGAAACAAATCGGAAAATCCGGGTTGGGAAAGGCCATTCGACACCAGAAGCGGGCGCTGGAGCTCGAGGGCGTCGAATATACGACCAATCCGCACGAGGATTTTGACGTATTGCATATCAACACCTATTTTCTGAAATCCATCTGCTTTGCACAGCGGTGTCGCAGAGAGGGGAAAGCCATCGTCTATCATGCGCATTCGACACAGGAGGATTTTCGGAATTCCTTTTTGTTTTCCAACCAGATTGCGCCGTCGGTGAAAAAGTGGCTGATTCACTGTTATCGAAAGGGTGATATTCTGATCACTCCGACCGAATATTCCAAGAAGCTGCTCGAACGGTACAATATGGGGCGCGAAATCGTCGCGATTTCGAATGGAATTGATCTGAGCCGTTTTGCGCCGATTGAACATGCGCGGGAAAAATTCTGTGAAAAATTCGGATACGAAGTGCGCGACCGAATCGTCATGGGCATTGGCCTGTACATCGAGCGAAAGGGCATTTTGGATTTTGTCGAGCTGGCGAGACGCATGCCGGACATTCAGTTCATCTGGTTCGGCTATACGAATCTCAACCTGGTTCCATTGGAAATACGCCGTGCGGTGGAGACCAGGCTGCCCAACCTGCGCTTTGCCGGTTATGTAGAAAACGAATACATCAACCTCGCGCTGCAGGGAACGGATCTGTACCTTTTCCCGACGCTGGAGGAAACCGAGGGGATTCCCGCCATCGAGGCGTGTGCGGCACGGGCGAATTTCATCGTTCGGGACATTCCCGTCTTTGACGGATGGCTGGAGCACGGAATCAACACCTACAAGGCAAAGGACGTCGATGAGTTTGAACGGCTGACCAGAGATCGCCTGTCGGGACGCATTCCGTCGCTGACCGAAGCGGCCTATGCCGTGGCGCAGGAGCGCGATCTTGCAACGATTGGGCGGCGTCTGAGAGAAACCTATGAACGGGCGCTTGTTTTGCGCGATCAGCGGGTCAGATAATACAATCGAAGAGGTGGATTCAGCAGCGGCGAGCGAAAATGTCAGCCGCTGCTTGTTATTTTAATCAAATCTTAAGGATTTCTTCCTTGGGAATTTAAGACACTCCGCTACAATAAAGAGGATCCTACCGGGAGGAGAGGCAGAGATGGAGAAAACTGTTTTGTTATGCGATGACGATCGCGAAATCGTTCAGGCAATCGAAATTTATTTGCAGCAGGAGAAATATCGGGTGCTCTGTGCATATGATGGCCTGGAGGCGCTGGAGATTTTGGAGCGCGAAGAGGTGCATCTCATTTTACTGGATCTGATGATGCCGCGTATGGACGGACTGCACGCGATGCAAAAAATTCGGGAGGAACGCAGCATCCCCATCATTATCATTTCTGCGAAGTCGGAGGATGCCGATAAGATTTTGGGGCTGACGATCGGGGCGGATGACTACATCACCAAGCCCTTTAACCCGTTGGAGCTCGTCGCGCGGGTGAAGAGTCAGCTTCGCCGCTATACCGAATACCAGAACCGGCCGGAACGGGAAAATTCGATTTTATACCAGGGCGGCTTAGCGATGGACGATCAGCGCAGGGAGGTTCGCGTAGACGGCGAACTCATCGCATTGACGCCGCTGGAGTATCAGATTCTGGCGCTGTTTATGCAGCATCCCGGGCGTGTGTTTACGGGAGAGGAAATCTACGAACGCGTGTGGAAGGAGGGCTCCATGGGGGCGATCAACACCGTTGCGGTACACATCCGTCATATTCGCGAAAAAATTGAGATTGACCCCAGCAATCCGCGCTATCTCAAGGTGGTCTGGGGCGTGGGGTACAAATTAGAACAACAGAGGTGAGAAAGATGAAAAAAAGGGCCGTAAGACAATGGCTTTTGTACGTGCTCCAATTATTTTTCGCCGTCGGAGTGACGTTCAGTCTGCTGATGCTGGGGCTGAGCGCCAATCAGAGTACGCCGAGCTTTAACGGGGAGACCTTTTACGAGTCGGCGGACTTTATGAAGCGGTTTTTAATGGATACGATGCTTCAGGTTGATCGGGTAAATTATGAGGAAGCGAAGCGCCTCTTCGATTCGCTGAGCGGGGATGTCCCGATATCGACGTGGGTCGGTCATATGGGGGATGGAGAGCGCATCGAATATTTCACGGCATTGAAGGCGGCTCAGGGCAATGACCGACGGATGTTGGACATCAGCCGAAAGGCCAGCAGCTTTGTTCATCACTACAGTGAGGATGAATGGGGCATGGAGGACCGTGAAGTGCCGATGTACCGCAAAAAGGATTTGCTTCAGTGGCTGGAGGAGGGGGTCGAGAGCGACCGGCTTCGCTTTCTCATCGAGTCCTCCCCGGTCAACAACAAGCCCCTCTATCAGCCGATTGAGGAAGACTATGAGCTGGAAGACGGAGACTTCAGCGGAGGCTATACGGAATACATTCGTGTGCTCCGCGAATTTGTTCCGCCGATCGGCTATGAAAGCTTGCTTTCGTTTGCGAACAACACGCAACAGGATTACGTGCAGATGATGGACTGGACCTCCTGGCTCCTCCGCGCCGATGTGCTTCAGGAGATTTCGGTCACCAGCGAGCCGTTGTCCAATGTCGGATATACCATCACGTACGGGAAAACGGGACAGACCTACACGAATCTGACGGACGAGGCGTTCAGCGGCGCGAAGTGGAGCGCGGAGGTGCGCTTTACCAGCGAAGATCTCAGTCTGCAAATCGGAAAGGGCGAACTGCACGATGAATTTGAACGTTCGCTCAAGGGTCAGGTTTCGGCGGCCGTGCTTCCGCCGGATACGACGGTGTCGTTGTATCTCGATCAACAGCTGCTGATCGACGATTCGATTGCCGAAGGGGCGCCGATCTATGCGGTGGCGCAACAGACGTTCCAATGGGCAGCGCCTGTGCTCTTTCTCTGTGCCGCCGGCTGGCTGACGACCTTGGCGCTGTTTCTCTATCAGACGGGACGCAGACAGGACGGCGTGCTGGCGCGTCTGGAAAAAGCGATTCCGACGGAATGCTATCTTCTCGCCTGCGCGTTATTCTGTGTATTGATTGTCTTGTGGCTGTCCTTTACTGTGGAACAAATATTTTACAATCCTTTGGCGTTAGAGGGTGCGTCGGCGCTTCGCTTTAGTCTTTTCAACACCACCGTGCCGCTGCTGATCAGTATTACGGCGATTCTGCCGGAGAGCATCGGTCTGTATCTCCTGTCGGCGCTGGTTCGAAAAATAAAGTGGCATCGGTTCTACGG
>JAEXCD010000026.1 GCA_023393715.1 Bacillota bacterium | reverse complement strand
CTGCCAAGTCTTTATGTGCCGCTTTGGAAATAAAACAGCAAAACTTTTTGCGAGACATCTATAGGAAACTTGGTGAGGCTCTTTTACGTCGCCAAGATGAAGGTGGTGGTCGCATTACTTATATTCGAACAGAAGTTCTTGAAATAATCGGTTTTGATAAAAAGGCCATCGAAAAGTATCCAAATTTAAAAGGACTGATGCAGTGAATAGCTTATTAACAATATTCTGGGCTTCTCTTTTGTGCTTAATTGTCTCCATTCTTATTATTACCTTTCCCGAGACATACTTACGAACAAGCATAAAAAAAGGAGCAACAAAAAAACAGATCCATTCAATTATTGTTTATTCAACAATATGCTGTGGTTCCATAATCCTATATAAGGCAAACTGTTTTAGTGCGATTGAAATAGAAACTAAAACTGCACTAATGATAATTCCTGTAATTGCGTGCGTTTTATTCTCTGCATTCCTTTATTACCCGCTAACTCGTTTTCTGGTTCAAAAAAACACTCAAGATCAAGACACTATGGACAAACTGCTCAAATGCATATTCAAGTGCTCGTTTAGCGATAAGGATAGGTGTAGTAGTGCCTTAAGTGATTTGAATAATTTTATTGACGATAACGAAGAGTTTGTCAAACAATATAGTTTGTCAATTTATTTGAGTGAGTATATTGCCCAAGCACAATTCTCAATAAATAGCAAACCGTCTGAAAGCCTTATTCGCTGTGTTCTAGAAAAGTGCAATCTAGTAAAAAACGATATTGATAACTTTTCACCCGCCCCATTCACCAATATTGGGTTAATCCTATCTTTTGTTTTTTCAACGGTACTTACTGTTTTGTTATCAATTTTGACCATAACGACTTAATATGATCTGTGGTGCCCAAATGGTGCCCAACCGTGAAAAAAGGCTTTATAAAGAGAAAACAGGCCACAATAACACGACATAAGAAAAGCCCCATTTTACAAGGGCTTTTGGGGAGCAAACTGTAAAAAGTTATACGGAGATATGAGCGATTTTTGCGGTTTCAAGCCCCTCGAAATCAGTTTGCCTTCACGGGCACGCGGGTTCGAATCCCGCCCTCTCCGCCAATCAAAAAGCCTGAAATCAAGTTGATTTCAGGCTTTTTGATTGCGCTTTTGGGTTCCAGCCGCTGCCCTTCCCCCGACACCGGGGTTCCGGCCGATTCCGACCGTGAAAAAGAACGCATCGGCAAAAGAAATACGGTAACCATGAGTGCTATAGAGATCGGTTCGGGGAGAAAGAATGAGCGCCCTCGCTGGCATTAGCGTGGCATGCAACCGTTCGGCTTTTACATTTCCTGTATTTCTGCTGTTCGGTTCATCGGGAATCGTGCGCTCAATTCGTTTTGGTTCCGGAGCGGGATTCAGATAGGTTTTGCCGTCCACCTCGATGGTGCGCGTCTCCATGACGGTTTTTCGGATTCCGAAAAGACCGCGCTTCTCCGCGGGGACGTGGACCTTTACTTTATGCTGCCGGACCTTCCTCTTCCTTCTTTTTGCATTCAATTCCATAGCTTCTCAGCCGCCTCATCAAATTTTCCGTGACAAGATCGATCTCGGATTCCGTACTTTCCAACACCGTTTTTTTGTGATAAGAACTCGCATCGAACAAAAAGCGTCGACTGATCCGGCCTCCTTTTTTGGTTATTTTCATAACGCCCGTCCAATTGTGCAGGGACTGTTTCTTTGAGAAAATAACCGTCTCTATATCATCAATGATATAGCTTATTGGGATTCCCGACATAACGATCAATTCATTTCCTTCGATCACAAAAACATCGTATTTCCGTTCTCCTCTGGAAAATTTCCTGATCAACATAACGATGCAGACGATCATCAATAGAATGGTCAGAGTCAACAGCGAACCAAATTTTTCTGACATACCTCTGTACTCCTTCAAAAAGCCTGCCGCTTTCAGCATCGATTGTGGCGAATATTCATCAGTTTATCCTGTCGTGCATATCTTTTCAAGAATGCTTTTTGTTTACGGTACTCTTGCTTTCGCCGCCGTCCCTGTCCGCATTCCGTAAGATTTTCAGCAGGCAAAGGCAGAGACAAAATCAAGCGCTTCTCAAAGAAGCATGTGGAGAAACGACAAGCGGCGCCCCAGATCTGGGGCGCGGCTTGTCGTGTGAAACGTGGAGAGGAGTTATTGACGTTTTTTCATGGATTCGACGATGGCGTCGGCGACCGCTTCCACATCCTTGCGCGTCATGTCGTTCAGGGAGGAGATCATGGTTGCCTCGGCATCGACGTAGTACATTTCGCGCATTTCGTCGATCATCTCGCGCATCAGCGAGCCGGCCTGAGGCGCCCAGGAGCCGTTCTCGATGATGCCGAAGGTGCGGTTCTGGAGGTTCAGCGCCTGCATGTCCGCGATGAAGTCCTTCATTCTCGGGTAGATGCCCAGATTGTAGGTCGTGGAGGCGAGGACGATGTGGCTGACGCGGAATGCTTCCGAGATCAGGTACGAAACCGGCGTGATCGAGACGTCGAACACGGAGACCTTTGTCTGTCCGCGCTTGACGATTTCGGAGGCCAAAATCTGAGCGGCCTCTTCGGTGTTGCCGTACATGGAGGAGTAGACGATCATGACGCCGGTTTCCTCCGGTGTGTAGCTGGACCATTTGTCGTACTTGTCGAGGATGTAGCCGAGATCCTTACGCCAGATTGGCCCGTGGAGCGGGCAGAGGATCTTGATCGGCAGCGTGCCTGCGACCTTCAGGACGGCTTGGACGTGCGGGCCGTATTTTCCGACGATGTTCGTAAAATAGCGGCGCGCTTCGTCGATCCAGTCGCGGTCGAAGTTCACCTCGTCCGCGAAGAGCTTTCCGTCGAGGGCCTTGAAGGAGCCGAATGCGTCGGCGGAGAACAGGACGCCGTTGGTGGTATCCAGCGTGCACATCGCCTCCGGCCAATGAACCATCGGCATTTCAACGAAGGCATATTCGTGCTTTCCGGAGCTGAAGGTGTCGCCGGTCTTGACCTGAAGCTTGTTTTCAACGTGGAAGTTGAACTGGGACATGAGGTAGAAGGCCTTCTCCGTGCTGATAACGGTAACATCCGGGTAGCGCAGCAGAACCTCTTCAATGCTGGCCGCGTGATCCGGCTCCATGTGGTTGACAACGAGGTAGTCCAATTTCCGGCCGTTCAGAACATGGGCCAGATTGTCGAGGAAGGGACGGCAGACGCCCCAGTCGACGGTATCGAACAGAACGGTCTCCTCATCCAGGACGACGTAGGCGTTGTAGCTTACGCCGTCGGGAATGGGATGAATGTTTTCAAAAAGGTGGGTACGGTGGTCGTTTGCGCCGATCCAATAAACATCTTTGGTTACTTCACGAACGTTATACATTTTTTATCTCCTTATAGCATCGCGCAGGGGGTTAGTTTAATTCAATGAAAGAGCTCTTCGGATCGCCGCACTTCGGGCACTGGTAGCTGTTCGGAATTTGGTCGAACGGCGTACCGGGAAGCACGTCGGTTTCGGGATCTCCGTTGACCGGATCGTATTCATAGCCGCAGCCCGAGCACACGTGCACGCCGGTTTTCGTCTTCGGCTCCTGAGCGATCGACTTCTTCATCTTGACGAATTCAGGAGCGGCGCCTCTCTTGGAGCCGTCGTCCAGCGCCTTGGTCAAAAGCGGCAAAATGACGTTGACGTCGCCGACGATGCCGTAGTCGGCATTCATGAAGATCGGCGCGTTCGGATCGCTGTTGATCGCGACGATCGTCGTCGCCTCCTTGATGCCGCGCAGATGCTGACCGGCGCCGGAGATGCCGCAGGCGATGTAGAGGTTGCCCTTGAACTTCTGACCGGACAATCCGACGTAGCGGTTCAGCGGAACATACTGCAGGTTTTCGGCGACCGGACGGGAGGAGGAGACGGCTGCGCCGACGGCCTTGGCCAGATTCTCGATCAGCGCCATGTTCTCCTTTTTGCCGATGCCCTGTCCGGCGGATACGAGGCGTTCCACCTCCGTAACCGGAGCCCACGGATCGAGGGTGAAATTAAAGGCATAGCCGTCGCCCTTCAATGCCTGAACGAGCTGATCGACCTGTTCCTGCGGTTCGCCCTCAAAGAGGATGTTTTTGCGGGGGCCGGTTGCGCTGCCGGGCTTTCCGGCGGGCTTCATCGCCTGCATTTTCGGGCGATTGATGCGTCCGATGATTTGGCCGGAGATGACGACGCGCATGATTTCGTTTGTTCCTTCATAGATCTGCGTGATCTTCGCATCGCGGTAGAAGCGCTCGACATCCATACCCTTGATGAAGCCGTTTCCGCCATGGATCTGCAGCGCCTGATCGGCGACGCGAACGGCCAGATCCGAAGCGAACAGCTTTGCCATAGCGGCTTCCTTCGTATATTTCTCGTGGTTCTGTTTCAGATCCGCTGCATAGTAAATCATGAGACGGGCGCCATGGATTTGCGTCGCCATATCGGCGAGCTTAAAGCTGATGCCCTGGTTGACCGCGATGGGAGCGTCAAATTGGATGCGCTCACGGGAATAGGCGAGCGCAGACTCATACGCGCCCTGTGCAATCCCCAGAGCCTGGGAAGCGATGCCGATACGGCCGCCATCCAACGTCGCCATGGCGATCTTAAAGCCCTCGCCCTCTTTTCCGAGCAGGTTCTCCTTCGGCACGATGACATTTTTGAAGGAGAGCTCCGCCGTCTGCGAGGAGCGGATGCCCAGCTTGTCGTAGTGCGTCGGGAAGCTGAAGCCGTCCCATCCCTTTTCGACAATGAAGGCGCTGATTCCGTGCGTTCCCTTTTCCGGGCTGGTGACGGCAAAGATCACATATGTATCCGCCTGACCGCCGTTGGTAATGAAGATCTTGCTTCCGTTCAATACGTAGTGATCACCCTGAAGCACCGCCGTCGTTTCCGTGCCGCTGGCGTCCGATCCGGCGTTCGGCTCGGTAAGGCCGAATGCGCCGATTTTTTCACCGCGTGCCAATGGGGCGAGATACTTCTGCTTTTGCTCTTCGGTGCCAAACCCGTAGATCGGCCAGGAGCCGAGGGAGGTGTGCGCGGAGACGATAACGCCGACGCCGGCGTCGACGCGCGAGAGCTCCTCGACGCAGATTGCGTAGCTGGTCATGTCCAATCCGGCTCCGCCGTATTCCTTCTCAAACGGAATACCGAGCCATCCGCGTTCACCCAGTTTTTTGACGATTTCGACGGGAAACTCATTTGCCTGATCGATTTTGAAGGCGATGGGCTTTACTTCCTGTTCCGCAAATTCCCGGATCTGACGGCGCAGCTCTTCATGCTGCTCTGTGGTTTTGAATGGCATTTTTTCCTCCTGTTTTTTTGGGTTACGGTTTGCTATAACGTTTTCTTCTTCCTTTCGCCGCGCAGACGGGATAAGCCGGCCGGCGCGGCGTTTATAGGACAATAATATCATATTTTTTCAGAATATCAAGTATTTTAGAAGGAATTAAGCAAAAAGGTAGAACAGTCGAAAAATACGATAAAAAACGGCGAAAAAAGACGGGACATCCACGTCAAATAAATTTAAAATAAAATAGGAACAGGAATAAAAAAGGAAGCATATAAATTATTTTCAAAGGAGTGGAAGGGCGCGGTTTGCGCGAAAACTGGGAAAAGAATCGTGAAAAAACAGAGAAATGGATTTCCCTAAACATAGTGAAAAAAAGGGTGCCGCACACCGCAGGCGTGCGACACCCGATTGAACCGGATTCTGTTTCAAAACTACCTGGCGAAAATGCGCAGATAGACTTTTTTTCCCTTGCGTACCGTGATACCCTCGGCTAATTTTTCGGCGGAGAGCTCCATCGCCGGATCCGAAGCCTTGACGTCGTCGAGGGTAATGCCCCCCTGCTGAACCAGACGACGTGCTTCACCGTTTGATTTCGTCAAACCGGCTGCAGTTAAAACGGACAGCAGGCCGATGGGAGAGCCGAGCTCGGCGAGGGACAGCTCGACGGAAGGCATGGCGGCGTGATCCGATTTTGCGGAGAACAGCGCCTTCGCGGCGTTAAGCGCCTCCTGAGCCTTTTCTTCTCCGTGGACGAGCTTCGTAACCTCATAGGCGAGAACTTCCTTTGCGTGGTTGATCCGCTCGTCGTTGTGCGCAGCGAGCGCCACGCATTCCGCTTTGGGGAGGAACGTGAGCTGGAGCAGAAATTTCAGCACGTCGCGGTCGTCGACGTTTCTCATGTACTGGAACAGCTCGTAGGGAGAGGTTTTGTTTTCATCGAGCCAGACGGCGCCCTTCATGGATTTGCCCATCTTTACCCCGTCCGCCGTCGTCAGCAGCTTGAAGGTCATGCCGAAGGCCTTGCCGCCCTCAACCTTGCGCACGAGCTCTGCGCCGCCGATGATGTTTGCCCACTGATCCGATCCGCCGAGCTGAAGTCGGCAATTATTTTCGCGGAACAGGACGAGAAAGTCGTAGCTTTGCAGGAGCATGTAGGAAAATTCAAAAAACGTCAGTCCGCCCGCGGCCATTCGGTTTTTGTACGCGTCCTTTTTGATCATTTCGCCGACGTTAAAGTGCACGCCGACCTCGCGCATAAACGAGAGAAAGTTTACGTCGAGAAGCCAATCCGCGTTATTGCGCACGATGGCTTTTCCCTCGGAGAAATCGAGAAAACGCTGGAGCTGTGCGAAAAAGCAGCCGGCATTGTGATCGATTTGCTCCTTTGTCATCACGGTGCGCATATCGGAGCGGCCGGACGGATCGCCGATCATCGTCGTACCGCCGCCGAGCAGAGCGATGGGGATGTGCCCATACGCCTGCATGCGCATCATGACCATGATCTGAATGAAATGGCCGACGGTCAGGGAATCGGCTGTCGCGTCAAAGCCGATGTAAAAGGGCACTTTTTCCGCAGCGAGAGTGCGGCGCAGCTCGTCCTCATCGGTGCTGGCGTCATAGTAACCGCGGTCAATCAGTTCATCTAATACGTTGTCATATTCCTTTTTGTACGTAATGCTCATGAAGACCTCCTGTTCGGATCGCATCGATACCGGCTGCCGGAAATAAAATTCGGATCGCATCGGTACCGGTTGTCAGAAATAAAAAAAGCCCGGACGGGAAAGGGCGACTGGGTCGCGGTACCACCTTTCTTCTGCCGAAGCCTTGTGACGTGTAGGGAGTCACCCCGTCGAGCTCCCGCGTTGTAAGCGCGTTCACAGCCCGTATAGATTTCTCTATTTTAGAAGAAAGGATGGGAAAAGTCAAGAAGCGGAGCAGATTTCAGCAAAGGGACAGCGAACCCGCAGCCCTGTTTCGCATTTTGTCGCAAATAAATTTTGTCGCAAATAGCGGGGAAGTCATCGCCAGGCGCTTCGCGGCATGGTACCCTATATGGGTTCTATGGTACACTATAGAGGTTCTGTAACTACGGGATCTTTATGCCATAGCTATGAGACCTTTATACTATAGTTAAGGAAGGGAAAAGCGCGCGCTCATGTCGGCGCGTGTGCTGAATAGGGTACGAAATGAAAGAAAAAAAATTAAACGCTTTGTACGCGTTGATGCAGGCGAGCTTCTATATTGGCTTCAGCGGCGCGATGATCTACTCGACGATGTTTCTTCGCGAAAACCGCTTTTCGGTTTCGGAATCCGGCGCGCTGCTCGCCGTTGCTTATCTTGCGGGGATTGGCATTCAGCAGATAGCGGCGTATATCGGCGATCATTCGAGGACGATTTCGCTGAAGGCGGTGACGCTGGCACATACGCTGGGGGCGGTGGTCTTCCTTTTGCCCATCGTATTTCTTACGCTGCCCAAATGGGCGCTCGGGATATGCTTTCTGGGGAGCACGGCATTTATTGTCGCGGCACAGTCCATTCTCAATGCGTTGGGCATGGCCTATGTAC
>JAEXCD010000006.1 GCA_023393715.1 Bacillota bacterium | reverse complement strand
GTAAAACGGTACATCTTTACATCATCTTAATAGAGCTTTGCACCTGCCGGAATATGGTCATCGACCATCAGAAGGTGGAGGTTTTCCCTGCCGTCGTCTTCGCACACGGCAGAAATCAACATCCCCTCCGAGTCAATGCCCATCATTTTTCTCGGCGGCAAATTCGTAATGGCGATACAGGTCTTTCCAACCAGCTCCTCCGGCTCATAATAGTCGTGAATGCCGCTTAAAATGGTACGCTCCGTGCCGCTTCCGTCGTCAAGCGTGAACTGCAAAAGCTTCCTGGACTTCGGCACCGCTTCGCAGGACAACACCTTCACCGCACGAAAATCGCTCCGGGAGAAGGTTTCAAAATCGACGAATTCTTCAAACAGGGGCTCGACCTTCACCTTGGAGAAATCCGGACGTTCCACCTCAGCCTGTACATCCTTTGCAATCGGTTCGACGGTCTCCCCCGCCTGACCCTTCGCATCATTCTTCCTGTTTGCGCCATCCAACGTCTTCATTGTCGGGAACAGCAAAACGTCACGAATCGAAGTCTGATTCGTCAAAAACATTACCAGACGGTCAATGCCAATGCCCAGACCGCCCGTCGGGGGAAGGCCGACCTCAAGCGCATTGATAAAATCATAATCCATCATGGACGCTTCCTGATCGCCTGCTTCGCGCAGAGCGACCTGACGCTCGAAGCGCGCGCGCTGATCGCGCGCATCGTTGAGCTCACTGAACGCATTTGCAATCTCAGCGCCATTGACAAAGGCTTCGAAGCGTTCGGTCATATCCGGCTTCTTCGGATCGCGCTTTGCCAGCGGACTGATCTCTACCGGGTACTCGTAGACGAACGTCGGGCGCACCATTTTGTCTTCACAGTACTCGTCGAAGAACAGAGAGAGAATTTTGCCTTTCCCGTCCATTTTTTCGACCTCAATGTGATGCTCTTTGGCGAGCGCGCGCGCCGCATCGTCATCCGCGATCTGATCAAAGTCGACGCCCGCGTAGCGGCGAACGGCTTCGGTCATCGTAATGCGATCCCATGGT
Source organism: Bacillota bacterium (assembly GCA_023393715.1). Classification (GTDB taxonomy): domain Bacteria; phylum Bacillota; class Clostridia; order Tissierellales; family Peptoniphilaceae; genus JAEXCD01. Next base: position 3,588 of record JAEXCD010000006.1, on the reverse strand, counting down.
GGTGTAAAATCGAGCTCCCTGCCCTGATATTCGATCCGGGTCGTACCGTTGACCTTCTGACAAACCGAGGCAACGAGTTGCTCGGTCAGATTCATCATTCCTTCGTAGTCGGTGTAGGCCTGATACAGCTCAATGGCGGTGTATTCGGGGTTGTGCTTCGGATCCATGCCCTCATTTCGGAACATCCGGCCCATTTCGTACACGCGGTCGAAGCCGCCGACGATCAGGCGCTTCAAATAGAGCTCGTTGGCGATGCGCAGATACATATCCATATCGAGCGTATTGTGATGCGTGATGAAGGGACGTGCGTTCGCGCCCCCGGAAATCGTATTGAGGATCGGCGTCTCGACCTCTAAAAAGCCCTTCTGATTCAAAAAGTCGCGAACCGCCGTCAGAATCTGAGTGCGCTTTACAAAAACGCTCTTGACCTCGGGATTGACGATGAGATCGACGTAGCGCTGACGGTAGCGAAGATCCTGATCCTGCAGTCCGTGGAATTTTTCGGGGAGAAGCTGCAAGCTCTTGGTCAGGAGTGTGATCTCCGCAGCCTGAATCGTGATTTCCCCCGCCTGTGTTTTGATGACGGTACCCGCCACGCCGATGATGTCGCCCAAATCCAGTTTTTTGACGTCGGGATAAGCCTGTTCTCCGATTTCGTTGAACCGTGCGAGCACCTGAATGCGCCCTTCCGCATCCTGTACATCAAAGAAGCTGATTTTTCCATGTCCTCGGCGGCTCATCACGCGACCGGCAATCCGCACCCGCTGATTTTCGTACGCATCAAATTCGTCGATAATATTTTTTGAATGTGCCGTGACATCAAATTTGGTGATGACGTGCGGATCCCGGCCCTGATCACAGAGTTCCTGCAGCTTTTCACGGCGAATCTGCAGCATTTCGTTTTCGCTTACTGTCTCTCTCACAATCTTCTCCCGTGACTTTCTATTTGACCAACTCTAAGACCTTGTACTCGACCTTGCCGCCCGGCGCATCGACGGAAAGAACATCGTCGACCGATGAACCGATCAGCGCACGTCCCAGCGGCGACTCGTTTGAAATCTTCTGCTTTTTCGGGTTGGCTTCGACCGTGCCGACGATGGTGAAGGTCATTTCCTCATTGTATTCCACATCCAACACGCGAACGGTTGACCCGATTTTTATCTCCTTGGAATCCCCCTCCGCTGCGTTTTTCTCAATGATGCGGCAGTGCTTCAGCTGCTCTTCAATTTCGTAGATGTGCTCCTCAACCTGCGCCTGCTCTTCCTTGGCCGCATCGTACTCTGCGTTTTCAGAAAGATCGCCAAATCCCCGTGCAACACGGATTTTATCCGCAATTTCATTGCGCTTTGTCGTCTTTAGATACTCGAGCTCGGAGGTGAGCTTTTGATACCCTTCCTCCGTCAAAAAAATTTCCTGTGCCATGTTTTCCACTCCCTTAATAAATACAGCAGGAGATTTCTCACCTGCTTGTTGCCATTATAGAGGAACGGGGATACGGTGTCAAACCATATCCCCGAAATTCGGCTATTTTTCATGGGTTTGCGCATTTTCCATCCTCAGCGCGAAGCTGAGCAATCGACTTGGTTGTCACACACGTTTCGGGGATCCCCAAATCCCCGATGAGCTGAAAGAGGTGTTTTTCGGAGGGCGCTTCAATCTCAAGGTACGGATATGAGAGCGTCGCTTTGTCCCACTCGTCAAACTCCAGGCTGCAGTCCCCCAGAACATAGCGGCGACGGCGCTTGACTCCTCGGCTGACGCGATCGTATCCGAGCTTCGCCAAAACGCTCAGCATCGAGGCAACATCCGCGACCGGCGTCGTGTACTCCGTGTTGACTCGGGCAGACGAAGAAGCCGCGCGCTCCTTATACGTCAATTCCCTTTTTTGTTCTTCTCCGGCCACAGACGTCACACGCAGGCGCAGATAGGCGCTCGGATCGACGGGACGCCCGGAGGAATCGATGTGATAATTGACCTGAAGCTCCTCCCGGTCAAAGAACCCGCCCAATACCTTAATTCGGGGAAGGAGCGCTTCCTCGCTCCATCCGATCACCTTGATCTCAATCTCCGCAATACCCTTTTCCATCTCATGCACCGGCGGCTGCTTTATCGCAGATCAGCGTGACATCGGGGTGGAGCAGCAGAAAGCTCGCCGGACATTCGCAGGTAATCTTTGATCCGTCCAGCAGGAAGCGAACTGCCTCGGCCTTGTCCGCTCCACTGGCTAAAATTACAATTTTTTTCGCAGAAAAAATGGTTCCCATGCCGCTGCTCACAGCACGCTTCGGCACATCCTCCGCTGAAGCAAAAAAGCGCGCGTTCGCCTGAATCGTCGATTCGGTCAGCTCGACGACCGAGGTGCGTACGTTGAGTGCCCGATCCGGTTCATTGAACGCGATATGCCCGTTCCGGCCGATGCCTAACACCTGCAGATCAATCCCGCCTGCCTGTTCAATGCGCTCTTCGTAGGCTCCCGGAATCAGGCTCCCGTCCTCGGTCAATTCGGGGAAGTTGGTGTTTTCCGGCGCAATGTTGATGTGCCGGAACAGGTTCTCCTGCATGAAATAGCGGTAGCTTTGCTCATGCATCTCGGGCAGATCCAGATATTCATCCAGATTAAAGCTCTTAATACGGGAACAATCCAAGCCTTCCCGATACGCCGCGATGATCTGCTGATACAGGCCGACCGGCGTTGAGCCCGTGGCTAATCCGAGCGTAATTTCCGGGTTGCGGCGAATGGCCTCGACAAAAATCCGTCCGGCCGCTTCACTCATTTCCTCATAATTTGATACCACAATTTTTTCCATTTTATGCTCCTAATTTTTTCGGATAAAAGTCGATGTAATCCCCCGACAAACACATAAAGGATACGCCATCGATCACGCCCTCGCGAACCTGTCGAAGCCCTTCGCTGTGCAGATGACCATAAACACAAAGCGTAATACCCGCATCGCGGACGGTTTCGCCGATCTCATTCAATGCACCCGTGCGAAGGAACGGCGGATAGTGAAGCATACAAATCGTCCGCTCGTACGGTGCGCTGCACGGCGCGGCAAGGCTCAGGTTGAGCCGCGCAACCTCGCGGCGGAAAATTTTCGCATCCTCTTCGGTAAAGCCCGCTGCATCGGGGCTGTCCCAGCCCCTTGAGCCGACGATGCGCGTTTTTTCTGCGACAAACGCATTATTCTGCAGGAATCGAATTGTGCGATAGCCCATAGCCTCAATTTTGGCCAGGGATTGCCACCAATAGTCGTGGTTGCCGCGAAGCATGATTTTTGTGCCGGGCAATGCCTCGATTCGATCCAAATCCGCCTTCGCCTGCGATAAATTCATTGCCCACGAGATGTCTCCGGGAACAAGTACCGTGTCGCCCTCTCTGACGATCTCCTGCCAATGCGCCATGATTTTCTCTTCGTAATCCTGCCACGCTCGCCCAAATACACACATATCCTTTTTTTTGGTGATATCCAGATGCAAATCGGATAATCCGTAAATCATGTACTCCCCTGTTCCAATCACTCTTCGGTGCGAATAAAGTGCTGTAGCTGTGAGAGTCGCGCCGTAGCCTGCTGTACGCCATCCTGATAG
>JAEXCD010000004.1 GCA_023393715.1 Bacillota bacterium | reverse complement strand
GCCTTGCACAGAGCGCCTCAGCTTCGGTTTTTCATTACATCGGACGATGCTTGATACCGTCCGAAGGTCCGCAATGCTTTTACCCATAATCCCGTGAACTATGCACCGGCGTGCTATCAAATAGCCTCCTTCGTGGGCGATCAAATATCCACTTCACATTGTACCGTTTTTTTCACAAACTGCAATGAAAAACTCGCCAAACCGCGCAGCCGCTACACTCTTCTGCACTGCGTTAAATCAGCTCGCGCTCCTCGAAGGTTGTATGCAGCAGCTTGTGTGCCTTATTGCCGCACGGTTTTCCCAGATAATGTGAATAGATTTCCTGAATCATGGGATTTTCGTGTGATTTCCGAATCGGCTTGCCGCGATCCACTTCATACATCGCGCGCTGCCGCTCCAGGAGAATTTCCGATTTCCCGTGATGATACGGCTGTCCGCCGCCGCCGATACAGCCGCCCGGACAGGCCATCACCTCGACGGCGTCAAAATGAAGCTCGCGGTTTCGGATGCCCTCCATCAGTTTTCTGGCATTGCCTAAGCCGTGCACGATCCCGATATGCAGCGTTCGATCGGCGATTTGAATATCCGCCTCCCGGATTCCCTGAATCCCTCTTAATTCATGAAATTCCAGCTCTTCCAGACTCTGGCCGCTGACCCATTCCGCTGCGGTGCGAATCGCCGCCTCCATCACGCCGCCCGTCGTTCCGAAGATCGCGCCTGCTCCCGTCGATTCACCCATAATGGAATCGAATGCGGACTTTGGAAGATTCGGGAAATCCATCCCAAACCATTTGATCATTCGCCCCAGTTCACGCGTGCTGAGCACGATATCCACATTCTGCATTCCGTTATTGCTCAGCTCGCTTCTCCGCGCCTCTTCCTTTTTCGCCGTGCAGGGCATAATCGACACCATGACGATATCCTTCGGATTGATGCTCCTGCGCTCCGCATAATACATCTTGACGACCGAACCCATCATGATCTGCGGCGAACGGCACGTCGAGGGAAGCTCCAGCATATCGGGAAAATTCGACTCGATGAAGCGAATCCATGCCGGACAGCACGAGGTGATGATCGGCAGATTCTTTCCTGTCTGCAGCCGGTGAATGAGCTCACTCGCCTCCTCCATAATCGTGAGGTCCGCTGAAAAATCGGTATCAAATACCGTATCAAAGCCCATCGTGCGAAGCGCCGTTACCAGCTGCCCCGTCACATCCTCGCCCGGCTTCATGCCAAACAGCTCGCCGATCGCCACGCGAATTGCAGGCGCAACCTGAACCACCACATGCTTTGACGGATTCCGAATGGCGCGCCACACCTCCATTGCGGCATCCGCTTCCACCAGCGCCGCAGTCGGACACACCGCCACGCACTGCCCGCAAAAGGTACAGGACGTCTCGTTCAGCGGCATTTTGAACGCCGTTCCCACTACCGCGTCGAACCCGCGATCCAGACCGCTCAGCGCGCCGACGGTCTGAACCTCGTTACACATGGCCTCACACCGTCGGCACATGACGCATTTGTTGGGATTTCGAAAGATCGCACACGAGGAGGCATCCGATGCGTGCTGCTTTTTTTCCCCGGGATACTCCATCTGCGTAATACCCATTTCCCGTGCCAGGCTTTGCAGCTCACAATCGAGATTTTTAGGGCAGGTCAGACAATCCTTCGGATGATCGGACAGCAGAAGCTCTAAATTCATCCGGCGCGACGAAACCGCCCGCATGCTGTTCGTCCACACCTCCATCCCTTCGGTCACCTCTTCGCTGCACGCGGTACAGAGCTTGGCGCGTCCTTTGACCTCCACCATACACAGGCGACAGGACGAGGGTTTGTTTTCAAAGCAAAACGGATCCAAATCCATATGACACAGCGTAGGAATGCTCACGTCGAGCTGATCTACTACGTCTAAAATCGTGCTTCCTTCGGCCGCCTCGATGGAGACGCCGTTAACCGTACAATGAATCATCTCTCGCCTCCTATTTTGGGGATATAATTGCATGCACCGGACACGCCGCCGCACAGCTTCCGCAGGAAATACAGCTCTTTGCGTCAATGCTGTGTTTTTCGCGAATTTCGCCGGAGATGCAGCGGACCGGACACACCTTGGCGCACTTGTGACAGCCGACGCACTTTTCCTCGTCGATGAGATACGCCTTGAGCACCTCGCCGCGCGCATAGCGCTCATATTCCTCTCGGAAATACTTCAACGTGGAAAGCACGGGATTCGGCGCAGTCTGTCCCAGACCGCACGCAGCCGAATCGATGATGTTGTGGCAGAGCGCTTCGATTTTATCCAGCGCCGATAAATCGCTCTTTTGATTGACCAAATCCGAAAGCATCTCGAACAGGCGCTTCGTTCCGATGCGACAGGGCGTGCACTTTCCACAGGATTCATCCTGTGTAAATTCGAGGTAGAATTTGGCGATTTCCACCATATCGTTGTCCTCATCCATGACGATCAGCCCGCCGGAGCCCATCATGGCGCCGATTCCCTTCAGGCTTTCAAAATCAATCGGCGTATCCAGATTCTCCTCGGTGATGATGCCGCCCGAAGGCCCCCCGATCTGAACCGCCTTAAATTTCTTCCCGTTGGGAATGCCTTCTCCGATATCGTAGATAATCGAACGGATCGTCGTGCCCATCGGCACCTCGACCAGACCGATATTGTTGACCTTTCCCGCCAGAGCGAACACCTTTGTCCCCTTTGAATTTTCGGTTCCGATGGATGAAAACCAGTCCGCCCCCCGCAAAATGATCTTCGGGACATTCGCGTAGGTCTCCACATTATTCACGGTGGAGGGCTTGCCGCGATAGCCCTTCACACTGGGGAATGGCGGCTTTCTCGTCGGTTCGCCTCGTTTTCCCTCCACGGAGTGAATCAGCGCCGTCTCTTCGCCGCAGACGAAGGCGCCCGCACCCAAACGGATTTCCAAATCGAAGGAAAAATCGGACTGGAAAATGTGCTCGCCTAAAAGGCCATATGTTTCCGCCTCGGAAATGGCCTTGCGGAGGCGTTCAATCGCCAGCGGATATTCCGCCCTTATGTATACGATTCCATGCTGTGCCCCGGTCGCATAGCCGCCGATGATCATCGCTTCAATCACCGAATGCGGGTCGCCCTCGAGGATCGAGCGATCCATAAATGCGCCGGGATCGCCCTCGTCCGCATTGCAGAAAATGTATTTTTCATCGCCGTGTACATCCGCCGTCGCCTGCCACTTCAAGCCCGTCGGGTATCCGCCGCCGCCTCGTCCGCGAAGCCCGGAGCGCTTGATCTCATCGATGACCCCCTGAGGCGTCATCTCCGTCAACGCTTTATGAAGTGCCAGATAGCCGTCATAAGCGATGTAATCCCGTATATTTTCCGGGTCGATCGTTCCGCAGTTTTGCAGGGCGATCCGTGTCTGCTTTTCGTAGAACACAATGTTGTGCTGATTTTTGGCGCTGATGCCGGTTCTCGGCGATACGTACAGCAGCCGCTCCACCGAACGCCCATGCGCAACGTGTTCTTCAATGATTTCCTCGACGTCGTCCGGCGACACATGAACGTAAAAAATATTGTCGGGCTGGATTTTAACGATGGGGCCTTCGCCGCAAAAGCCGAAGCAGCCCGTCAGCATTACCTCGACATCTTTGATTTGCCGCCGGGCAAGTCCCTCGCGAAATCGTTCGATAATCTGATCCGATTTGGAAGAAACGCAGCCCGTCCCCTTACAGACCATGATTTGCAGGCGCAGATTACTCATTGCTTCCATCCTTTTCCATATTGTGCTCTGAATTGATCAGCTTTGCCATCTGCTCAATAAGAAATACGATTTGATCCTTATCGAAATCATCCGAGTCCTTCGTCGCGCGGATTTTGCTGCTGATATCGACGATGTATTTTTCCTTTTGCATCGGATTGTCTTTAAACTTCAGGCGGAGATTATCATAATGCCGCTCCTCAGCGAATACGCGCAGCTCCTCAAACAGCTCGCGCACCTCCTCGTAGTTTTCCGTCCCGTTGCCGTAGACCTTGACCTCGATTACCTCATCCTTATGTAAGCCGCCCAGCTCTCTCGGGGCAATATGTCCCTTCATATCCCGTTTGATACGAAGCAATTTTTCCAATGAATCAATTTTCTCCATGCTCTTCCCTCGCTCGATAAGTTTGAATGAGTTGCTCGACGTCCTCTTTTCGCATATGTCCGTAGATTTCATCGTTGATTTTCACAACGGGGCCGATTCCGCAGGCTCCGATACAGCGAATCGAATTGACATTGAAGAGACCGTCCCTGGAAAGCCCCTCTCCGTCCACCTCCAGAATGCGTTTGAATTCATTCATCACCGCCTCGGAATCCTTCACAAAGCAAGCCGTTCCCATGCACACATCAATGGAATATTTCCCCATTTTCTTTTCACGGAAGAACGAATAGAAGGTAACAATTCCGTTTACTTTTGACGTCGGCACGCCCACTTTTTTTGCGATATGCAGCTGAAGTGCAGGTGAAAGATAGTCGAACAGATTTTGCGCATAATGCAATATACTGATAATGTTGTTCGGCTTATCGTTGAATTGTTCAATAAAACGATCCAACTCAAATAGTTTATTTTCATCCAAACTTTCAAAAAACGTTTTCATTCTATGCAGCCCTCCTCAATTCGATTATAGCATGATCTCTATGAAATACAAACTATTCACGATTCGAAAAGGATTTATCCCACCGGCATACATTTTCTTATCAAAAAGAGCGATGTCCGGTATCGCGGTACCGGCATCGCTCGCCTTCACTCTTCTTCTGTTCACATTACTTATTCGTCGAGCTCTCCGCTTCACTCGACTGCGATGTGCTGTCCGCAGCCGGTGCGCTCGATTGCTCTTCAACCTTTACCTCTTCGCCCGGTTTTTCGACGGCCGCACCGGTCATCAGCTCGTTGAGATAGGCGTTGAAGCCGCTTGTTGCAAGCTGTTTGC
>JAEXCD010000072.1 GCA_023393715.1 Bacillota bacterium | reverse complement strand
TTCAGCTCCGCATTGAGGTCGAGCAGCGTTTCACCCTCTTCCCGCTCCTCTTCCTTCTGGAAAAGCCGGTTGATCGCCCCCTCAATCCGCGCACCGTGCGTCAGAGCATACTGCGCCAGCTCGTGCGCCCGTCCGTCGGCCTGTTCCCCTTCGAGCACATCGTCGATAATACCCTTCTGTACGGCAAAGCAATAGGCGAGCTCGACATGTTGATTCGCCGTAATCCGACGGTTGTTGAGCCGGCGGCGCACATAACGCTCCAACGTGCGTGCTGCGGCAATGGCTTTGGCTTCGTCCGACTCGGGGTCGATCGCCTCTTCATTTTCGATGGCGAAATGAATCAGGGATGCCACCTGACGAATACGGCGCTTCTGTAATTCGCTCAGCTCCACGCCCTGTTCAATCGCCCGTTCTGCCTCCGACAGCCACTGTGCACATGTTACATTACAGGAAATTTTGGCCAGCTCGATCTCTTCGCGCAGCGAGCACTTCATCTCGCGGGCGGCCTTTCGGGAAATATCCGCATTTTCCATTCGTTTCGCCAAAACGACTTCTTCCTCCGCGGTAAGAAGCGGAATTTTACCGATCTCCTTCAAATACATCTTGACCGGGTCGTCGATCGAAATGTTTTTGAGGTTGGTCAGATCGACCGCACTTTCCTTTCGGCGAATTTCCTCTGCGACGGCATCGACGTCCTCGTCGACAGCCCCCTCATCGGGCTCGTCCTCTTCCTCGTCCTCGCTTAAGTCAATGTCCTCCGATTCGAGCTCCAGCACAAACCCGACATCCTCAAACTCGTATCCGTCGTCCTCCAACAGCTTGATGATGTCTTCGCGATCCTCTTCGTCCAGCTGATCGTATCCGTCCACCTGTTCGAAATCGTGCTGCGTGTATTTATCATGGTTTTGCGTCGCAATCTTACGCAGGTCATCCATAATATTCTGCTTTATCTCATCAAGATCCATGGTTTCATCGATGTCCTGCTCGCGTTCGCGATCGGTCATAGTAAACCTCCCCCTTCGGCCTTCAGTGCCCTATCAATTTTCTGAAGCTCTCTCATCAAATCGCCCTTATTCAGCTGTTGCTTTACCAGGTCGTTCGAATCCTCCTGCAATAATTGACGCAGCTCCCTGCGGCGAGTTTTCAGCTCGAAGCGACGAATGCGCTCCTTCAATTCTTCCGAAACCTCTCCCCAGCGGCGCGATCCGTCCACTGGATTACGACGCTCCTCTTCTTCCAGACGATTTAAGACCTCCTGAGCTTTTGGGTCCGCCAATGCCTCGCGCAGCCAGCCGATTTCCGGTGAGATCTTCTGCCCGCGAAGCACGAGCACGGCGTGCAGCACCTCCTGAAGTCCCTCCTGCCGCACAAAGCGCTCTGCCTCCGGCTGTAATGTTTCGCAACATTCCTCGCTTTGCTGACAGAGTCGAATCAGTTCGTATTCCAATATCCATCGTTCGGAATATAGATTATGCCTATTCTTACCCAAGTCCGGCGGAAAATCGACAGCCTGAAAATCACTTCCATCCACTGTTTCGCCGTATTCCTCATACTGCGGCTCGTACTCCGGATCCCACTCGGGCTGCGGCTCCGCCGCCCAATTTGATCGGCCTTGTGCTCCGCCTTCGGCGCTTTTTCGCCTCTTGACCTGCTCAAGCACATCGCAGCGCAAGCCCTCTTCCGAGATCGTCACCATCTGTGCGACGCGCTGGATATAAAAGTCGCGCACCGCTTCCTGCGGAATATCGGCCAAAAACGCCGTAGCCCGTCGAATAAAATCCAGACGCGAGCCCGCCTCGTCGAGGCGATACCCTGCCGCCAGGATGCGAAGCTCAAATTCCACAGGGTCGACGCCCTGCGCCATCTGCTCCTCAAATGCCGAAACGCCGTGTTGATGACAAAACTCGTCGGGATCCTGTCCGTCGGGCAGCAGGAGCAGCTTTGGTACGATATTCTGCTCCGCAAACACCTCAATCGCCCGGCGTGCCGCTTTAACGCCCGCCGCATCTCCATCGTAGCAGAGAAAGATCTGCTTCCCATAGCGCGAAATAAGCTTCGCCTGTTCCGGCGTCAATGCCGTTCCGAGGCTCGCCGCCGCGATATCGATGCCGAACTGATGGAGCGCGATCACGTCCATGTACCCCTCGACGAGAATCACCTCATCCTTTCGCGTGCTTTTCTGCAGCTGAGGAATGCCGTACAGATTGTCCCCCTTGTGAAAAATATCCGATTCCGGCGAGTTCAGGTATTTCGGATTTCCCTCGCCGATAATGCGCCCGCCAAACCCGATGATGCGGTTTCGGTGTGAAATAATCGGAAACATCAGGCGATTTCGAAAGCGGTCATATACGCCGGTTCCCTGATTGGACTGAGAAATCAACCCCAGGTGCAGCATGTCCTCCTTCTGAAAGCCGAGGCCCGTGAGGTGCTGGTACAGCGCATCCCTGCGGTGATCTGCATAGCCGAGGAAAAACCGGTTGATCATCTCCGGCTCCATTCGCCGCCCCTTCAGATAATTTTGCGGAACGGTCTGCGTCAGCAGATTTTTATAATAGAACAGCATCGCCTGCTTGTTGAGCTCGTACAGTATTTTATTGTGCGCCTGGCGCGGATGATCGCCTGCGTCCTCCTCAATGGGAATGCCGTACTTGTCGGCCAGAAAGCGGAGGGCATCCGGATAGTCCAAATGCTCCATTTCCATGATGAATTTGATCGCATCACCGTGCACGTGGCATCCGAAGCAGTGATAACTGCCGCGGGACGGCGAAACAACAAAGGACGGCGTTTTTTCCTGATGAAAGGGACAGCAGGCCTTGTAGGAGGAGCCGGAGCGCTTCAGCTCCACGTACTCGCCGATCAGCGACACGATATCGACGGCGCTTTTAATCCGTTCCACGCTGTGTTCTGAAATGTAGCCCATGCGCTCCCCCTTTCCTACATTTTCTTCCACGATTTCGGAATAAACAGATCCTCATACGTATGAATCAGAAAAATATCCGTCATGCCGGCGATGTAATCGCATACAATGCGCTCCGCCGAATCGCCTTCATGCTCCCCCGTATACATGCTCAGATGGCTGGCGGGAAGAGCGTCGAGATGCTTTCGGTAGTAGGAAAAAACATCCTCGATGATGTGGCGAAGCTTTTCGTTTTCGCCCTTCACGGTCGTATTGGTGTAGACGCGATCAAACATGAATTTTCGAAGCGTGCGCGCCGCGGTATGCTCCGGCTCCTTCATGGTAATCCGGTTTCTGCCGATGCTGTCCTCGATCACCGCCTGCACCATGGCGTCAATGCGGTCCGATGAGCTGTGCCCCAAAACGGCAACCGCCTCCTGCGGCAAATCCTCCTCACGCAGAACGCCCGCCCGTATCGAGTCATCGATATCGTGATTCACATACGCGATGCGGTCGGCGAATTTCAGGAGCTGTCCCTCCAGCGTTTCCGCCTGATTGCCGCCGCTGTGGTTGGCGATGCCATCCAGTACCTCATAGGTCAGGTTGAGCCCGCGACGCTTCGGCGTGCTTTCAAGAAACGAGAGTACGCGTACCGACTGCTCATAATGGGCAAACCCCGGCATCAGCTGACGAAGCACATCCTCCCCGGCATGGCCAAAGGGCGTATGCCCGACGTCGTGCCCCATCGCCATCGCCTCGATCAGATCCTCGTTGAGCTGCAGCGCACGCGCCATTGTCCGCGCGATCTGTCCTACCTCAAGCGTATGCGTCAGACGGGTGCGATAATGGTCGCCCTCCGGAGAAATGAAAACCTGCGTTTTGTGCTTTAACCGACGAAAGGTCTTGGAATGCAGAATGCGATCCCGATCCCTCTGATAGTCGGTACGGTAAACGTCCTTTTCCTCCGGCACCGCGCGGCCCTTCGTATAAAGCACCTTCTGCGCGTAGGGCGAAAGAATCTGCAATTCCAGCTGTTCGATTCGTTCACGCATGACATCCCTCCCTTTCTTCTGTTTTACTGTCCTTTCGGAATGAAAAAGCGCGGGCTTGTGTTCAGCTGCCCGGCGCTCCGTCAATACTCGGCGATGATTCGCCTTAACTCGTCTAAATCGTTCGTCTTCGTCAGCGCCGCCATCAGCAGCACCTTAAGCTTCTGAGGCGCCAGAAGCTCACTGCACAGCGTGTGAACGCGCCCGTCGATCGTCGGATCCTCAATGATGAGTCCGCGGCCCACCCGGGAAGCCCGGATCACCGGGATCCGGCGCACCACCGCCTCCAGCTCGTCCGCCCACTCATCGCTGAACGTTCCGCTGCCGCAGCCCGCTAAAATCAGGCCGTCGGCGCGTTCGCCCAGAAACCGGATGATGCCCGGCTCCGCATCGACGTGAAAATAGGCGATCTCCACCTTGGGCAGCTGTTCCAGCTCATCAAAATCGAATTCCGAATGAATCGTATGCCGCCGAAGGGAGCGGCCGAAAAAGACGACCTGATCATTTCGTATATACCCAATCGGTCCGAAATCCGGCGAATTGAACCCTTCGACGCGAAAGGTGCTCACTTTCTGAACATCGCGCCCCGAATAAATCGCATCGGAGAACACGACCAAAGCCCCCATTCCCCGCGCCTGATCCGAGGCGGCCACCTGAACCGCCTGATACAGATTCATCGAGCCGTCCGCGCTGATCGCCGTCGCGGGGCGCATTGCGCCGGTCAGAACCACCGGCTTTTCCGAGTGCACGCCTAACGTCAAAAAATACGCCGTTTCATCCAGCGTATCCGTTCCATGCGTAATGACGATACCGTCGATCTCGGGATCGCGCGCATATTCGTTTACGCGCCGGATCAAAGTCAGCCATCTTTTTCTGCTGAAATCGGCGCTTGAAATATCGAAGAGGGACTCGCACTCGACATCGGCAATCTCCTCAATATGCGGAATATTGCGGATCAGGCTTCCGACGCGAACGACGCCGTATCGATAGCCGATCGTTTCGCCGTCCGCACCGCCTGCCGTAATCGTTCCGCCCGTAGTCAATATGACGATTCTTTTCTTCACGGTATTTGTCATGGTATTTGATGCCGACACACTTGCCCGCCAAAATGCGAGGTCAGATACTGTATGATCTGTGCCGCAGACTGCTCGATCGTCTGTTCACTGACGTCGAGCACCTTACAGCCGAGTCTGTCGAAAACCTCCTTGGCATAATCCAGTTCTTTTCGAATACGCTCCTCATCCGCATAGGAAGAGGTGATCGACAGGCCGAGCGCCTGGAGGCGCGCTTCCCGAATGTCGTTGAGCTTTTCCGGGGATATGACCAGTCCCACGATTCTGCGGGGATCGACCTGATACACCTCCTCCGGCAGCGAAATTTCCGGCACCAACGGCAGGTTTGCCACGTTGTACCCCTTGTTCGCCAAAATCATCGACAGCGGCGTCTTCGAGGTTCGCGACACGCCGATCAATACGACGTCCGCTTTCTTTAATCCGCGGCGATCCTTTCCGTCGTCATATTTTACCGCAAATTCGATGCTCTCAATCTTATTGAAATAGTCGCAGTCCAGCTCGCGCGTCAATCCGGGCAGCCGCTTCGGCGGCATGCCCAGCTTTTCTTCGAGAATGCCCAGCGCCCGATCAAACAGGTCGATCATGGCGACCCCGCTGCGTGTACTGAGCTCGTGCAAATGTGCGCTCACCTCCGGCATGACGACGGAATTGAGCAAAACGGTATCGCTCAGATCGCGGGAAAAAATCTCATCGACCGCCTCCGGCGTGGTCACGTGAGCGCATCGCTCAATCTGCACCGGAGCATCGCCAAACTGGCTGACCCATGCCCGGGCGACGGCTTCGCCCGTTTCTCCCGTGGAATCTGAAACGACAAGTAAGGTAATGCGCCGCATTGCGCCTCCTCTCTGCTACGCCCGAACGATATGTTGGGGAACCAAAAGCCTGTGAATACAATGATATACGGCGTTCAGCAACGACAGGCGGTTCTCGCGAACAGCCTCGTCCTCCACCAAAATCATATTCGCGTCCATGTACCGATTGACGACCTCCATCCACTCGCCGAGCATCTGCAGAGCGTCTTCATAATGTCGCTGATCGAGTACGCTTTGAAAATCCGCCCTCTTTTCCAACAGCGCGGCCATTTCGCGCTCACTCTCTTCCAAAAGCTCCGGCCGCACCGTCGTGCCGCTCGCCTTTTCAGCCATGCTCTCGACGCGAACGAAGCTCGTCACCATTTCTTCACCGCCCTCGTGCGAAAGGCACTTCGACAGTGCCTCGCACTTTGCGTCAAAGGCAACGACGTCAAAGCCATCCGTCGCCAGGACGGCGTCGATAACGTCATAGCGAACGCCTCGCTCACGCAGCCGCGTGCGCAGGCGGTTCAGGAAAAAGGAACGGATGCGTTCCATGACCTCGTCGTAATCAAACACCAGGCCCTGCTGCTCGACGTAAAAGACCAGCGCATCCCGGAAGGTCTTCTGCAAATCGAGGTACAGCCCGTTTTCGATCAGAATATCAATAATGCCGAGCGCGGCGCGGCGAAGGCCGAACGGATCCTGCGAGCCGCTCACCTGAATGCCGATCGCGCTGAGTCCGGCAATGGTGTCAACCTTATCGGCAATGGACAGCAAAATGCCCGCCGTCGATTCCGGACGGTCCGAGCCCGCACTGCGTGGCATATACTGTTCCTCAATCGCCCTGGCGACGATGTCGTTCTCTCCGCTCAGATGCGCGTAGATACGCCCCATCGTCCCTTCCAGCTCCGTAAACTCGACGACCATGTGCGTGACGAGATCGGCTTTGGACAGGATCGCAGCGCGCGAGGCGTTGTGAATCGTCTCTTCCCCCACCAAGAGTTGCTGACCGATGGTTTCCGTCAGGCGCTCGAGGCGAACCGCCTTTTCCGCCATCGAGCCCAGAGCCTCGTGAAAGGTCAGCTCGTTCAGCCGCCCATTGTACTCCGCCAGCGGCAGCGCGCAGTCCTGGTCAAAGAAGAAGCGCGCGTCCTCAAGGCGCGGCGTCAGCACCTTTTCGTTGCCTGCCCGAACATTTTCAATGCCGTATTCGTCGCCGTTCCGAACGGACAGGAAGTAGGGCAGCAGTTCGCCGCGGTCGTTCAAAATCGGAAAATAACGCTGATGATCCTTCATCGGCGTGATGATGACCTCCTTCGGCAGCGTCATATACCGCTCCGGGACATTGCCGATGAACACGGTCGGCCTCTCGACGATGGATACGACCTCGTCGAGCAGCGCCTCGTCCATGAGCGGCGTACCGCCCTTTTCCCGGGCGAGGCGATTCAACCCGTGAACGATAATGTCGCGGCGCTTTTTCTCATCGATGATGACCGAATTCTCCTCGAGCAGCGCTTCATAATCCGCCTGCTTCCCGACAAGAATGTCGGCGGCACCCAAAAAACGATGCCCTCTCGTGTGATTCGACACCGGAATGCCCTCCAGGTCAAACGGCAGTACCTCGTCGTTCAGAAGGGACATCATCCAGCGAATCGGGCGGAGAAAGCGCAGATTCTTTCCGCCCCAGCGCATCGAACGGGGATTAGAAATACCGCGAATGACCTGAGGTACCAGCTCCGCCAGAGACTGCGCCACCGGCGTTTGCTTTTTCGTCACACGGGCAAAGACGTACTCCTCTTTGCCGCGCACTTCAAAGAAAAGAGCCTGCTCATCAACCCCCTTGCTCCGCAGAAAGCCCTGCAGCGCCTTGGAGGGATTGCCGTTTTCATCATAGGCGATTCGACGCGCCGGCCCCTTTACGATTTCTTCGTCCGTCAGGCTCAGCGGCCGGATATCCTTCAGCCAGACGGCGAAACGGCGCGGCGTGCTCTCGACGCGAATCTGAGCCGCGCTCAGCTCCGCCTCCTTAAGTCCCTTCGCAAAAAGCTCCTCAAACTGCTGTTTCGTAGCGGCGACAAAACGGGAGGGAAACTCCTCGACGCCCACCTCCAACAGGTAATTATTCATGTACTTCCTCCTTGCACAAAGGATACCCCATCGATTTTCTCTTCTCGATATACAGCTCAGCCACCTGCCGCGCCATGTCGCGCACCCGCGAAATATAGTGATTCCGTTCGGATACGGCAATGGCTCCGCGCGCATCCAGTACGTTAAAGGTGTGCGAGCATTTCAGCACGTAATCATACGCCGGGTAGATCAGGCTCTGCGCAATCTGAGCCTGCGCTTCGCGCTCGTATTGATCAAACAGATTTTTCAAAAGCTCGATATCCGCCGTTTCAAACGAATATTTTGAATTTTCAAACTCCTGCAAATGGAACAGATCCCCATAGGTCAGATGCTCGTTCCAGCGAAGCGAAAACACATTGTCGACATTCTGCAGATACATCGCGATGCGCTCCAGCCCGAACGTAATTTCGCCCGCCTCCGGATCCAACGCAATGCCGCCGACCTGCTGGAAATACGTAAATTGGGTAATTTCCATGCCGTCGAGCCAGACTTCCCAGCCCACGCCCCACGCGCCGAGCGTCGGAGACTCCCAGTTGTCCTCGACGAAGCGGATGTCGTGTACGGACGGATCAATGCCGATGACCTCCAGACTCTTCAGATACAGATCCTGAATGTTTTCCGGCGCCGGCTTCAAAATGATTTGCAGCTGATGATGCTGATACAGCCGATTGGGGTTCTCCCCGTAGCGCCCGTCTGCCGGGCGGCGCGACGGCTCAACATAAACCACCTTCCACGGCTCCGGTCCGAGTGAACGCAGAAAAGTATTCGGGTTCATCGTGCCCGCACCCTTTTCGATGTCATACGGCTCGACGATGGTACAGCCCTGCTCGCTCCAATATTGCTTCAAGCGCATAATCATTTCCTGAAAATACATGATTCCCTCCCAAATTATTCCCCGCCGATTTTATCATAAAAGGTTCCATTGATGTAGCATCGGCTCCGAATGCGCCGCCGTTTTTCCCACATGAATCTGAAAATATCGACTCATCAGACGGTGCATGAGTATTCCGTTTGTTTTGTCATCCGGCCGTGTGAGCTCGCGGAGCGGTTTTCGAACATATTCCATCATTTCCAGGTATTCGTCCAGATTCAGCCGGACGGTCTGGCTGCCCTCTTCGACGTGCTCCCGACAGCACATGCCGCCCTCGGTCAAATTAAAGATTCCGGAATCGTCGAGCGGCCCTCCGCAGACGACGCACCGCGAAAAGGTCGGACGGAAGCCCAGAAAGCTTGACAGCTTTAATAAAAACGCCGCCAGAACGCGCGGCAGTCCCGCCCTGTCCGCCTGACTCAGCGCATCAAGCCCCGCCTGCAGCAGGTAGAAAACCGCTTCATCCGGCTCCGCCTCAATCAGCACGAGCCGCACTAATTCACAGAGATACGTCGCCGACGTCAGCCGCGCGATGTCCTGCCGCAGCGGCAGATGCGCGCTGTCCAGCGCGCCATCCTTTAAGTAGTATGTCGATCGCCCACTTTGCAGATTAAACACGCCCTCGACAAAGGGCTCGGTTAAATTGACAAAACGGCTTTTGGGGCGGCGCACTCCCTTTGCCAGAAAGGTCAGCCGCCCGTGCTCTCGCGTAAACAGATCGACGATCCGGGACGAATCCTTCCAGTCTGCCGTATACAGCACGATCCCGTGACAGTTTTTGTACGGATCCTCCATTTCGCCTCCTCTATTCAAAGCCGAATCGCCGGACCGTGGCTTTCTTTTTGCGCCAGTCCTTCTCCACCTTTACCCAGAGCTTCAGGTTGACGCGCGCATCGAGCAGCGTCTCGATTTCTCCTCGCGCCTCTTTGCCGATCCGCCCCAGCATCTGTCCGCCGCTGCCGATCACCATGCCCTTGTGTGACGCCTTTTCCACATAAATCGTCGCGTCGATATCGAACATCGGGCGCCCCTCGCGCTCCTTCATCCGGTCGACCTCGACGTAGATGCCGTGCGGAATCTCTTCCTGCATGTGAACGAGGCATTTCTCCCGGATGATTTCAGAAATGACGAAGCGTTCCGTCCGGTCGGTCACCATATCCTCGGGGTAGTACTGCGGCCCCTCCGGCAAATGATCGTACAGCTGCTGCAGCAATTCCTCAAAATTTCGCTCCTCACGGGCCGAAATCGGTACGACCGCCGCAAACCGCCCCATCGACTCGAACCGGGCAACGAGCGCCTTTGCCTCGTCGGCCGATATCTCATCGATTTTATTGATCACGGCAATCACCGGCGTGCCCTTCACCTTATCGAGCTCTTCCAGAATTTTCTGATCGAGCCGCCCAATGCGTTCGCTGCTGTCGACGACAAACAACGCACAGTCGACGCCGTCCAACGCGCTGCGCGACATCCGGAACATCACCTCGCCGAGCTCATTGCGCGGCATCTGAACGCCGGGCGTATCCAAAAAGACGATCTGCATCCGCTCATCCGTATAAATCAGGTGAATTTGGTGCCTCGTCGTCTGCGGCTTATTCGAAATGATGGAGATCTTTTGACCGATCAGCGCATTCAGCAGCGTCGATTTCCCCACATTCGGCCGGCCGATCACGCAGCAAAATCCGGAATGATATGCCCCCTTTTGTCCCATGTTCCAACCTCTTCTCTCTGAGCGGCGCCTATCTCGCAAAGACCAGCATAATCAGCGCCGCGATCGACGTGCCGAGCATGGCGCCCAGCACCAGCTCCCCCACCGTATGAATATGCGCCTCGTAACGCGATTCGGCGACGAGCAGCGCCAGCAGATAGCTCAGCGCCGCAATCGGCGTCGAATGAACCACAAAGGCCGCCATCGTCGCCAGACAAAACGCCAGCGCAGTATGTCCTGAAACCGATCCGCCGTGCAGCGGACGCCCGTGGCCGCGATACCAGAAGGC
>JAEXCD010000017.1 GCA_023393715.1 Bacillota bacterium | reverse complement strand
CCCGGGGCGCAAGCGCAGACAGGATGAGCAGATGGAGCGCGATATTCTGGCGGAGGAAGCAATCCGTTCGCCGTGGCGCAACGTGACGCGCAAGTTTTTCCACAATCCGCTGGGCGTGATTGGCCTGACCGGCTTTGTTCTGGTATTCGGCATCGTCTTTATCGGTTCGCTGATGGTTCCGTTTGATCCGTTTTACTCGGCGGGCTCGATGAGAAACATTGGCCCGGGCAGCGGATACATGGATATCCCGGATGAGATGCTTCAGGAAGGAATCAAGCAGATTTCGTCCGGCGTTACGTTCTCCGTCGGCGTCTCCAATGAGGGCAGGTTTTACTGCTGGGGCTTCGACAGCGAAGGCGTTTTGACGATGCCGGAGGATATCGCGAAGGCTCTGGAAAACAAGAAGATCGATCAGGCGGTCGCAGGAGACCGCCATGTCCTGGTATTGACCGAGGACGGCGCGGTGTACGGATGGGGCAACAACGCGTTTGAACAGACGACGCTGCCGACTGATCTGAAGAAGCTTGCAGACAGCGAGGGCGGCATCGCGAAGATCGGCGCGGGCGATCAATATTCCGTTATTTTGACGAAGAGCGGCACGCTTCGCGTATGGGGTTCGACGCTGCCGAATAAGCTGAACCGCATTTCGAGTAAGCTCGATCAGCAGATCGACGATTTTCGAACGGGCTCCGTCAACATTCTGGCAAAGAAGAAAAACAATGAACTGGTCATTCTCGGCACGTCAGGGTCGGAGCTGCAGACGCGCATGCCGGAGGAACTCAAAAACGGAACGGTTGATATCCTCGACTTCGCGCGGGTGCAGAAGAGCGGCGCGGTCATTACGACAGAGGGCAAGCTGATTACATGGGGTTCGGTTACGGAAAACATGGGTACGGCGCCGGCTTTTGAGGGCAAGGCGGTACAGATTGCTGCGGGTCGTTCGCATATGACGGTTCTGACGGATGAGGGCAAGCTGTTTACCTTTGGAAAGAGCGAATACGATGTGCTGAATGCGCCGGGCGGCGCGGGGTATCAGAAGCTGTTCTCCGGTTTTTACAACACTTATGCGTTGAAAAATGAACACGAATACAATGCATGGGGTCTGAACGGCTTTACGCTCGGAACGGATGACCAGGGGCGCGATCTGTTTACGCGGCTCATTCACGGCGGAAAATCCACGCTGCAGATTTCCTTCATTGCAGTAGTCATTCAGGTGCTCCTCGGCGTGTTCGTCGGTATGATTTCCGGTTTTTACGGCGGCATGCTCGACAACCTGCTCATGCGCTTCTCGGAAATCATCGCGTCGTTCCCGTTTTATCCGATGATCATTACGCTGTCGGCGATCATACCGGCGGAGGCGTCGCAATATCAGCGCATTATGCTCGTCATGGTGCTGCTCGGCGTGCTGAACTGGCCGGGCATCGCGCGCCTGATTCGCGGGCAGATTCTGGCGGAACGCGAGAAGGATTATATTACGGCGGCCCGCGCGCTCGGGTTGAAGGAACGCAGCATTATCATGTCGCATATTTTCCCGAACATCGTCTCCATTGTCATCGTTCAGGCGACGCTGGGCTATGCGGGGAACCTCCTCAGTGAGGCGGGCTTGTCCTTCCTCGGGTTTGGCGTGGTCGAGCCGTATCCCTCCTGGGGCAACATGATGAATTCGGCGCAGGCTACGGATGTTATTGAGGCCTATTGGTGGCGCTGGATCTTCCCGGGCCTGGCCGTATTCCTGACGGCATTGACGGTCAACCTGATCGGCGATGCACTGCGAGACGCACTGGATCCGAAGTCTCAGGAAAGGTAGGGAAACCATGGCGCTTCTTGAAATTAAAAATTTACACACCTACTTCAGCACTGCCCGCGGCCTGATTAAGGCCGTCTGCGGGGTCGATCTTCAGGTGGAAGAGGGCAAGACGCTCGGCGTCGTCGGCGAATCGGGCTCGGGCAAGAGCCAGACGGCGATGTCGATTCTGAAGCTGTTTGAACAGAATCAGAAGATTTATGAGGGCGAGATCTGGTTTGACGGACGGAAGATTTCCGAGCTCCCGCGAAAGGAGCTGGAGCATATCCGCGGGAACGAGGTATCGATTATCTTCCAGGAGCCGATGACCTCCCTGAATCCGGTCTTTACGGTGGAACGTCAGCTCCGCGAGGTGCTGATGCTTCACCAGCATATGACCAAGCAGGAGGCCAACGAACGGGCGAAGGAGCTTCTCGCGCTCGTCAAAATCCCAAACCCGCACGTCGTGGTCAAGCAATATCCGTTCGAGCTGTCCGGCGGTATGAACCAGCGCGTGATGATTGCGATGGCGTTGGCGTGTCGGCCGAAGCTGCTGATTGCGGATGAACCGACCACAGCGCTCGACGTGACGATTCAGGCGCAGATTCTGAAGCTGATGAACGAGCTGAAGGAGCAGACGAACGCGGCGATTCTTTTCATTACGCACGACCTGGGCGTCATCAACCAGATGGCGGATGACGTTGCCGTCATGTACTGCGGGCAGGTCGTCGAGCATGCGCCGGTCGACTATATCTTCCGCGATGAGCTGACCGAATTTTCTCACCCGTATACGGAGGGCCTGCTCAGCTCAATTCCGTCGATTTCGTCGGATCGCTCCGAGCGGCTGGACGCCATCCCGGGCTCCGTACCGCATCCGTTGGCGCTCCCGCCGGGCTGTCGCTTTGCGGATCGTTGTAAATATGCGACCGACAAGTGTCGAAGCGAGATGCCGGAGCTGGTAGCCGTCGGCCCAAAGCAAAAGATTCGGTGCCATTATCCGAGAAAGGGGGTTCGCAGTGGAGAATAAAGAAAAGCGCGTACTCTTTTCGGTAAAAAATTTGAAAAAGTACTTCCCGCTGAAGCGAAAGATGTTTCAGCGCCGTCAGTTTTATGTTCATGCCAATGAAAACATCTCGCTCGACATTTACGAAGGCGAGACGTTGGGACTCGTAGGGGAATCAGGCTGTGGGAAATCGACGTTTGGCCGAACGGTCATTCAGATTTACGAGCAAACCGAGGGCACGACGCTGTACTACGGCTCGACGATCGCCGAGGTCGCTCCGGAATATGTCCGCAAGGATCTTCGTCAGCTCGACAAGCTTTTTCCCGCATACCTTCGCGAGGTGGGCGAATACGAGAAGCTGATGGAGGAGCGTGATAAAGCGGAAAAGAGCATGAATGAGGACGACCTCCACGCGGCAGAGGATAAGCTGATGCACAAGCGTCGTCAGATTCAAAACGGATACTACAACATGCTCCGGCTCGCAGGCGGCCTGCTCGTCGACGATTCGCTGAGCGAGGTTTCGCAGCTGCTGCTTCAGGAATATGAAGCGCAGGTCGAGGCGGCCGGGGTGGCGAAGCGGATTCGGGACATCGACTATAAGCTGGCGCACAAGGAATTTGAAAAGGAGCATGCCAAGCTGTCGGCGCAGCGCGCGGAGCTGGAAGCGAAGCTTCCGGGGCTCGAGGCGAAGGTGCAGGAGCAGTCGGCCCGAGTGGAAGCGCGCCGCGAGAGCAACCGCGCAAAGGACGATTTTGACGAATTTGAGAGCCACCGAGATAACGGCGTCGATCTCGCTCGCCTGACGAAGGCGGAAATGCGCGATCTGCGCAAGGACATGCAGATCATTTTCCAGGATCCGTATTCTTCGCTCGATACGAGGATGACATTGGGAAACATCATCGGTGAGGGTGTGATTGCGCACGGGATGTTCCAGTCGCGCAAGGACGAGGGCTACAACGAGTACATTCAGAATGTCATGCAGGAGTGCGGTCTGGCGCCGTATTTTATCCATCGCTACCCGCATCAGTTCTCCGGCGGACAGCGGCAGCGCATCGGCATCGCGCGCGCGTTGGCGTTGGATCCGAAGTTCATTGTCTGCGACGAGGCGGTTTCGGCGCTCGACGTGTCGATTCAGTCTCAGATCATCAACCTGCTGCAGGATCTCAAACGAGACAAAAAACTGACGTATCTGTTTATCACGCATGATCTGTCGGTCGTCAAATACATTTCGGATCGGATTGCCGTCATGTACCTCGGCATGCTCGTCGAAATGACCGACTCGGACAAGCTGTTTTCGAAGCCGCTGCACCCGTACACGGAGGCGCTGCTCGCAGCCATTCCGCGCACCGACGTCAGCAGTGATCAGGAGCTGGGCATTTTGGAGGGCGATATTCCCTCGGCGGTCAATCCGCCGGCGGGCTGCCGTTTTCACACGCGCTGCAAGTACTGTATGGATCGCTGCAAGAGCTACGAGCCGGAGCTGCGCGAGGTCGAGGAGCAGCACTTTGTCGCCTGCCATCTGATGGATATGTCCGATGAGGAGCGCGCTTCCTGGATGAAGCAGTGCGAGGAAGCGGATTTGAAGCGCCGTCAGGAGCTGGATCGTGAATCGCGCAAGGTGAGCGAGCACATGGGAGTTGTTCAATGATTTTCCGCAAGCCCATCGACGCCGATCGGGATCGGACGGAGGAGGAACGGGCGGAGCAATTAGCCCGATTCCGGGAAAATGACTTCAGCAAGGAGGACGAACGCGCGCTGATCCGCGCAGCGCTTCGCACCTTCCTGCCCGTGGTGATCGGCGTGGGTGCTTTGTTTGCATTCGCCGCCTTTCTCCTGACGAAGCTGTGGAATTAAAAAAAGGCTGTCTCGAAAGGGGACAGCCTTTTTTGAAAAGAACGGGTATAAGAAAATCGATTGGGTCAGAAGCCCATGGCAAGGAAAGGAGAACGAGCAATGAACGTTTACGAAAAACTACTGGACTGCACAAAAACAGTCGAAGCACACCTGAAGGAACGGCCGCACGTCGGCATCGTTTTAGGGTCCGGGCTCGGCGATCTGGCGGAGCAGGTGGGAAATCCGATTTACGTTCCCTATAATGACATTCCTAATTTTCCCGTTTCAACGGCGCCGGGGCATATCGGCCGGTTTGTCTTTGGCCGCCTCGAGGGGGTGCCGGTCGTCATGATGCAGGGGCGCATTCATCTGTATGAGGGATATTGTCCGCAGGACTGCGTGCTGCCGATTCGCCTGATGGGGCTTTTGGGCATTCATACGCTGTTGCTGACGAATGCGGCCGGCGCGTGCAATGAAGCCTATCAGGTCGGGGAGTTCTGCGTGCTCAGGGATCACATTTCGACACAGGTGCCGTCTCCGCTTGTGGGAACGAATTTGGGCGAGTTAGGGCCCCGCTTTCCGGATATGACGGAGGTGTACGATGCGCAGGTGCGCGCGCTCCTGCACCGCTGCGGAGAGGAGAGCGGCTGTGTGCTGCATGACGGCATCTACCTCCAGTTTACCGGCCCGGCATATGAAACGCCGGCGGAGATTCGCATGGCGCAGGGTCTCGGAGCAGACATGGTCGGCATGAGCACGGTAATCGAGGCCATCGCCGCGCACCACATGGGCGTGCGTCTGGGCGCGGTGTCTCTGGTGACCAACAAGGCGGCGGGATTAGGCGGAAAGCGGCTTTCCGAGCAGGAGGTCATCGACGAGGGCAAATTGGCGGGCGCCCGGTTCCAGAAGATGGTTCGACGTCTGGTTCCGCTGTTGGATGCCAAAGCAAATTGAGGGATGAGTATGTCATACGTACAGGAAATTATTGAGGAAGTTCAAAAGAATAATCCTGCGGAGCCGGAGTTCCATCAGGCGGTGAAGGAGGTTCTCGAATCCATCGAGGCGGTTGTCGGTCAGAACGAAGCGAGGTACCGCAGCGAGGCGCTCCTGGAGCGCCTCGTCCAGCCGGAGCGCCAGCTCAAGTTTCGCGTGCCCTGGGTGGATGATCGGGGACAGGTGCGGGTCAACATCGGATATCGCGTGCAGTTTAACAGCGCGATCGGACCCTACAAGGGCGGGCTGCGCTTTCATCCGTCGGTCAACCTGGGCATTGTCAAGTTCCTCGGCTTTGAACAGGTCTTCAAAAATGCGCTGACGGGGCTGCCGATTGGCGGCGGAAAGGGCGGCTCGGATTTTGATCCCAAGGGCAAGTCGGATCGGGAAATCATGGCCTTCTGTCAGAGCTTTATGACGGAGCTCTACAAGTACATCGGCGCGGATACGGATGTCCCGGCGGGAGATATCGGTACGGGCGCGCGGGAAATCGGCTATCTCTACGGGCAGTACAAGCGCATTCGCGGCGTGTTTGAAGGGGTTCTGACAGGAAAGGGGCTGACCTACGGCGGTTCCCTGGCGCGAACGGAGGCCACGGGCTACGGCTTGCTGTATATCACACAGGAAATGCTTCGCCATCACGGGCAGTCGATTTCGGGCAAGACGATCGCCGTATCCGGCTCAGGAAATGTGGCGCTGCACGCGATCGAAAAGGCGCAGCAGCTGGGCGGAAAGGTGGTCAGCGCCTCCGATTCGACGGGATGGGTGCACGATCCGGACGGAATCGACCTCGCGCTGTTAAAGGAGCTCAAGCTGGTACGGCGCGGCCGCATGAGCGAATACGTGAAGGAACGGCCGAATGCGGTCTATCACGAGGGGCGCGGCGTGTGGTCGCTGCCCTGCGATATCGCCCTGCCCTGTGCGACGCAAAATGAGCTTTTGCTCGACGACGCAAAGCAGCTGGTGCAGAACGGCGTGCTTGCCGTCGCCGAAGGCGCCAACATGCCGACGAGCGAGGAGGCGACGCACTATTTCCAGCGGCACGGCGTCCTCTTCCTGCCGGGAAAGGCGGCGAACGCCGGCGGCGTCGCGACCTCGGCACTCGAAATGACGCAAAACAGTGAGCGGCTGAGCTGGAGCTTCGAAGAGGTGAACGAAAAATTGCGGCAGATTATGATTCATATTTTCCGGCAGCTGGACGATGCGGCGAAGCGCTATGGCCTGGACGGAAACTATGTCGCAGGGGCGAATATCGCTTCCTTTGAAAAGGTCGCCGAGGCGATGCTGGCGCAGGGGGTTGTGTAGCGAGAGAAGCGCAGTAAAGCAGGCGCACAGCGCTGCCCTTGAATCCGCTGGATGTCTTTTAAGAAAAACACCCCGATCGGGCGAGTCGAATTGATTCGCCCGGGCGGGGTGTTTCATTGGGAGTTGTTTTTCGAGGATCGCCGCTTAGATCTGCGTCAGCAGGAAGAAGTTCAGCAAAAAGAGCAGTGAACAAATCCAGAGAATCGGATGGATTTCCTTCGCCTTGCCCTTTACGACCTTAACTAAGATGTAGGACAGGAAGCCGAAGGCGATGCCGTAGGAAATGCTGTAGCACAGACCCATGAACACGCTGGCAAAAAAGGCGGGAACCGCCTCCTCGAGCTCGTTCCACTTGATTTCCGCAAAGGAGGAAAGCATCATGACGCCGACGAGAATGAGCGCAGGGCTTGTCGCCTGAGCAGGCACGATCGAAGCGATCGGCGCGATGAATATGCAGAGCAGGAAGAGGATGGAGACGACGACGGAGGTAAGGCCGGTTCGTCCGCCCGCGCCGATGCCGGCAGCGGATTCGACGAAGGTCGTCGTATTTGAGGTACCGAATGCCGCGCCGACCGAGGTCGCGATCGAATCGGCAAAGAGAGCCTTGTCGAGACGCGTCGAGAAGCCGGATTCCCTTTCCATCTTTTCAATCTCGGACTCCGTAAAGATGCCCGCACGCTGGCCCGTCCCGATAAAGGTACCAATGGTGTCAAAGGTGTCTGAAATCGAGAAGGCAAAGATCGTGATTAAAACGAGGGGGAGTTTCGAGGCATCCGAGAACAGCGAGGGCAGTCCGTTTGCACCGAAGGCGGCGCCGAAGGTCTGTCCGAGCTGGCCGAAGGCCTCCGAGACGGAGACACCCGCGCTGCCGATCGAGTCGAGTTGGACGACGCCGAGCGGAATGGCGGCCAATGTGGTCGCTGCGATGCCGATGAGCACGGCGCCCTTGATATTGCGAATGACTAAGATGACCGTCAGCACCAGCCCGAAGAGGGAGAGCAGAACCGGCGCGGAATTCATTTTTACGAGCTCTGGAACCGCAGAGGACGAGCCGATGACGGTTTCGCCGACCATCTGGTAGGTGCCCGGATCGAGCAGGAACTGGAACAGTCCGGCGCCCTTCAGGCCGATGTAGGCGATGAAGATGCCGATGCCGCCGCCGATGGCATGCTGCAGCGAGCCTGGGATGGCCTCGATCAGCATTTTTCGGATGTTCGTTACGGTGATGATGATGTTGATGACGCCACATAAAAACACCATGGCGAGCGCCTGTTCCCAGGAAAATCCGAGCGCAAAAACCACGGTGTATGTAAAGAAGGCGTTCAGACCCATTCCAGGGGCGACCGCATAAGGGACATTGGCGTACAGAGCCATGACGAGCGTTCCGACGGCTGATGCGATAATGGTTGCGAGGTAGACGCCGCCCCAGGGAACGCCGGCACTCGACAGGATGTTGGGGTTGACGAAGATGATGTAGCTCATCGCGAAGAAGGTGGTCAGCCCCGCAATGATCTCCGTGCCCACGGTTGTTCCGTACTTTTTGAGTTTGAACATTGATTCCATAAGAGCCTCCTAATAATAGCGCAGCTACAAAAAAATACGCCATTATTCTATCACGCGTTACCGGATCATGGCAAATTGTATTTCATAATGCGCTGCGGCACGGATTGGCTGCATGCCGCCGTACAGGGCGAGCTGCGTACTGCCGAACAGGGTGGGCGCATGCCGCCGAACCGAGTGAGCTGCGAAGGCTGCCGTACAGGATACGCGCAGGAAAGGGCAGAAAAGAGAGGGCGAACGGACCCGGGTATGTTAAAATAGAACCATCGGAGGGGACTATGAAAAAAGCACTCTATCGTCAGTACCGACCCAAGACCTTCGACGAGGTTCTGGATCAGGAGCATATCACGACTGTATTGAAAAACCAAATCATCAGCGGACAGATCGGACACGCCTATCTCTTTTCGGGGACGAGGGGCACGGGCAAAACCTCGTGTGCAAAAATTTTTTCGCGCGCAGTAAATTGCCTGCATCCGGGCAACGGGAATCCCTGCAACACCTGTGAAAACTGCCGCGCCATTTTGGAAGAAACAACGATGGATGTCGTCGAGATGGATGCGGCATCGAACCGGCGGATCGACGATATCCGAGAGCTCCGGGAAAAGGTCATTTATCCGCCGACGGGGCTGAAGTACTAGGTCTACATTATCGACGAAGCGCACATGATTACGAACGAGGCGTTTAACGCGCTGTTGAAAATCATGGAGGAGCCGCCGGCGCACCTGATCTTCATCCTCGCGACGACGGCTTTGGAGAAGATCCCGTCTACGATTCTTTCCCGCGTCCAGCGATACGAGTTCAAACGGATCGATCGAACGGCGGTTGAGAATAATCTGCGCCGCATTGCGGCGGATGCCGGGCGCACGGTCGATGAGGAAGCGTTAAACG
>JAEXCD010000117.1 GCA_023393715.1 Bacillota bacterium | reverse complement strand
TTTACTGGTTTCCTCTGAAAACAGATGACTGAGCGGCTGTGCATCGGTGTTCTCCACAGACTCTCCTGAACCACCCGATGCCTTCGCTAAAAGATGCGGACGGTAATAATACCCGCCATTGACCGTTGCGTTGGCCGCTGCGAGCATCTGAATCGGCGTCACGGACACGCCATGTCCATAGGACATCGTCGCCATGCGCGTCGAATCCATCTCATCCAGCAGCTTCGGGAACATGCCCTCGGATTCACCGGGAAGATCAATGCCCGACAGCTGCCCCATGCGCAGACTGCGGCAATACGAATAGAACGGGGCCGCTCCGATCTCCCGAACGATTTGCACAAAGGCCGGGTTGCAGGAATTCGCCAGCGCCTGCTCGAGCGTCTGATCGCCGTGCGGATTATAATAGCGCACGCAATAGATCCTTGTGTCCTCAGCGATCTCGATGCTTCCTTCGCAATGATAGATCGAGGACGGCTTATTGGATTTCGTCTCCACGGAAATCGCAGAGGTGACTGCCTTGAAGACGGAGCCCGGCTCATAGAGATCCGTCACCGCAGGATTCTTCCACAGGCGGTACAGCTTGTCGAGCTGCTGTTCCTCATTCAACCCGTTCCACAGAGCACGCTCCTGGTCGCTGACCGGCTCCCACGGCGTGTTGGGGTTGAAATTCGGCAGGGATTCCATCGCGATGATCGCCCCGGAGTTCGGATCCATGATCACGGCCGTCATCGAAGCCGGATTAAACTCCTGATATGCCTTTGCCAGCTCTTCACTGACGATGCGCTGAATATCGAGGTCAACTGTCAGATAGAGATCGTCTCCCGCTTTTGCCTCGGTACGCGAAGCATAATCCGTCGCCGTCGGAATAACATTTCCATCTAAGTCCCGCGAATCCACCTGCTGCCCCACATCGCCCCGGAGCCGCTCATCGTAGTAGGATTCCAGCCCATAAACGCCATGGCCATCTGCGTTGACAAAGCCCAGCGTCTGCGACAGCATCGTGCCGTAGGGGTAGTAGCGATCCGATTCCTGCTCAATGGAATAACAGAGCAGTCCCGAGCTCTTGAGCTGATCCATTTCCTGCTGACTCAGCTTTGTCTTCAGTCGGACAATCTCACTTTTCCCATCGAGCGCTTCGGTGACGACGCTCTTCTCGATGCCCAGAATGTGAGACAGGAGATTCGTCGTCTCGACCCGATCTTCCTTTTCCACTTCTTTCGGAAAAAAATAACAGGTGTTAACCGTTACAGACAACGCAAGCGGGTTTTGATTCCGATCGTAGATCAATCCTCGCTTGGGGACGATTTCAATGGTCTGTCGACGCTGCGAAACCGCTTTTTGTCGGTAAAAATCTCCGGCAACTACCTGTAAATAAAATAAACGAACCACAAAAACCAAAACGAGAAGGACGATTCCGCCCCAGACCACTCGTATCCGTTTCTTCTGATCCGTTTTTTCGTTTTTCTTCATCTCCGCCATCGTCCGAGCTCCTCGTCAATGGACGATCCCCTGCAAAACTCCTGCCGCGGCATGCGTGAACGATGCCGTCTGCTCCGTCGCCGGCTGCGCCGGCATGCTCACCTGCATGATCTGAGCCTTTGTCGGGTAATCCATCCCAATTTTCTGCTTTGCAAGCGTCTCGATCCGTCCCGATTCCTTATAGGGCTCCAACTGCATGGTCAGGTAATCTCGCTCCGCTTCCAACTCCGCAATTTCACCGGACAGCACCGTGATCTGCGTGCCAATCCCATTGTTGTTAGTATAATCGAAGAGCGGATAGAGATTCAATACCGCTACGGCAGCGCAGCACAAAACGAGCATCACGCGGTTCAGGCGAACGCCAAGCGACACGCGAACGCGATGACCCGCCGCCGGGCGCGTCTTCGCTCTGCGAACGGCAGCCCTCTTTTTTTCTACCCGTAAGCGCGGCCGCGATTGAATTGTTCCCGGCAATACCCGAATGGCCTCTCCCATGATCCTCTCCTTATATCTTTTCCACGACGCGCAGCTTTGCGGAATGCGCCCGCTGGTTTCTCTTCAATTCCTCATCGGATGCCGCAATCGGCTTCCTTGTGATCAGAACCACCTCCGGTACATGGTGGCAGGTGCATACCGGCGCCTCCGGAGGACAAATGCAGCGCTGTGCTTTCTCCTTCAGCACTCGTTTTGCCAGCCGATCCTCCAGCGAATGGAACGTGATCACACAGAGCCGTCCGCCCGGAGCCAAACGATCGATCGCCGTGTTCAACGCGCTCTCCAGCACCTCCAGCTCGCGGTTCACTTCGATGCGAAGCGCCTGAAACACCTTCTTTGCCGGGTGCTTCCCCCCGGAGCGCGCCCCCTTCGGCACCGCTTTTTTTATGACGTCAACCAAATCGCCTGTCGTTTCGATCAGCCGCTCCTTCCGCGCTGCGACAACGAACTGAGCGATGCGCTTTCCCCACCGTTCTTCGCCATAGCGCCAGAAAATCTCCGCAAGCTGTTCCTCATCATAGGTATTGACGATCTGAGCCGCCGTCCGCTGATGCCGCCGGTCCATCCTCATGTCGAGCGGCGCGTCCTCGCGGTACGAAAAGCCGCGCTCTCCGGCATCGAGCTGATAGGACGAAACGCCGATATCCATCAGAATCCCGTCCACAAAATCAATCCGTTCCTCTGCCAGCACATCTGCCAGCGATTCAAAATTCGCGTGATGAAACGATACGCGATCGCGCCACGCCGAGAGCCGTTTTCGCGCCGAGCTCAGCGCATCCTCATCCTGGTCTATGGCAATCAACCGCCCCGTAGTAAGCCTCCTGCAAATCTCAGAGGAGTGTCCGCCACCCCCCACCGTACAATCGACGTAAATACCGGACGGACGAATTGCCAACCCCTCGACGACCTCATCCAACAGCACCGGAATATGTTCAAATTCCATGGCGCCCCCTATAGATCAAAGCCGTCCAATGCGTCGGCCAGATCGTCATAATTCATTGAATCATCGCCAAGATACGCATTCCACTTATCCTTGGACCATATTTCAATGCGATTAGACACGCCGACGATCACAACATCCTTTTCGATCGAGGCAAATTCCCGAAGATGTGGCGGAATCAGGATGCGACCCTGCTTATCAAACGTAATTTCCATCGCACCCGCGTAGAACAGTCGCGAAAAGCCACGCGCACTCTTTGCCGTCAGCTTTAGGTTGCGTACCTTTTCATCCATCAAAGCCCATTCCTTTTGGTCGTAGACGAACAGGCAATTCTCCATCCCACGGGTAATGTAGAAGGCATCTCCTAAGTCATCGCGAAAACGAGCCGGCATACTTACCCGCCCTTTTGCATCTACGGTATGATTATATTCGCCGATGAACATACCCCACTCCATTCCACTCTATACCACAATTTGCCACTTGATGTAATCATACAGGATAATTCCGGCAAAAACAAGGGCAAAATGCGGATTTTTCAACGCTCGAACGCCGCCCGCTTCGTGCGAACAAATGTGCTCACACTACATTTAGCGCTTTTTCCGCAAAAAAAAGAAACTATCCGCAATGGATAGTTTCTTAAATTTTTTTTATTTCTTTTTCTACTGAATCGGCGCGTCCTCGTCCGGGGAATGCGGCGGTCTGCGCGATAGGAGCACCAATCCTGCAATACCCGCCAAAATGCCCGCACACGAGATGAGCTGTGCGACGCGAAGACCGCCCAGCATCAGGCTGTCGGTTCGAAGCCCCTCCACAAAGAAACGGAGTATTCCGTACCCGATCAGATACCACATGGCGACCTGACCGTCGACACGCAGTTTTTTTCGGGTAAACCAAATCAACAGGAGGCAGATCAGCACATCGCCAATCGATTCATATAAAAAGGTGGGATGAACCTTTTGACCGTCGATGATGAGCGCCCACGGCAAATCCGTCGGCCCGCCAAACGCTTCATTATTCGTAAAATTGCCCCACCGGCCGATGCCCTGAGCCAACGCAACGTAGGGAAAAATAATGTCGGCCATCCGAAAAAAAGGCAGCTTTCTTTTTTTACAGAAGACCGCACCGACGATCAGCGATGCAATGATCCCCCCGTGAATTGCGAGCCCGCCGCCCCGGATATCAAAAATCAGGATGGGGTTTTGCGCATACCGGTTGTTCCACTCAAAAAGAACATACCAGACGCGTGCGCCGACAATGGCAGCCGGAAGCATCACCAGCGCAAGATCGCTGATGCTCTCCGAATCAATCCCGCGCCGCTGCGCCTCGCGGCTGCTCAGCCAAATTGCCAGAATCATGCCGGTAACGATAAATACGGCATACCAGCGTATCTCGAGACCGAAAAGGCTCAACGCTACGCCGTCTCCCTGATAACTCATACGCACTCCTTTCTCTCTGTTCCGCTCCGAAAATACCCCGCAAAGTTCAGCAGCACCAATCCGGCCGCGACGCCGAGTGCGGTCTTCACCGCAATGCGTACCGCCATGCCGACAAAGAACGGCTCCGGCATCATCTGAATCATTAAATCCGTTTCCGGGTTCAGCAGCCAGAGATCATTGTCGAAAAACAGATGGTGAAACAGGACGAAGGCTTTGCTGAATTGACTTGCCGCCAAAACGGCGACGCCCAAAAAGAGGATCAGAAAAACGAGTGCGGCAATGTCGACTTCGCGCACAAAGAGGCGGAAGCTCCCTTTTTTCCACTGAAACGCCAGAAGCAGACAAAGAACGCCTGCACTCGCCAGACGAATCGTGCGCGCCATCGAAAAAAGCAGGTAGACATCGCGCATATGCAGCGTTTCCCGCTCTCCGAAGTTTCGTCGCATCAGCGCTTCGTCGCCGTTTCTGAGGTACGAAATCACGTCCTCCGATACTCCTTTCAGCTCCTGAGCCGTCCGCCCCGTCACCTCGTCAATATAATGCGCTCGCTGAAAAGTCTCGTAATAGGCGCGGTCATAGGCGGTATGTTCAATCGCGCTGACGAGAACGATAAAAAACAGTGCCAAGAAGGCAATGCCTGCCGCTAATTTCCTCACTATTCCTCTTCCTCCGGACGCGCCCAGTTCGTATAGACCTCCTGCACGTCATCGTCGTCCTCCAGTTGGTCGATCATCTTTTCCATATTGACGATGTTCTCCGGGCTGGAAATCGCCGACGTCGTTTTCGGCAAATACCCGATCTGTGCCGCTTCAAAGGAATAACCCGCCGAGGTCAGCGCATCCTTGACCCCCGAAAACTCCGACGGCGCCGTCGTCACGACAAATTCGCCGTCCTCCTCCCGGAAATCCTCCGCACCTGCATCGAGCGCATCCATCATGACGGCTTCCTCGTCCAGACCGTCGCCATCTATCACCAAAATTCCCTTGTAATCAAACAGGAACGTCACCGACCCTGAGGTGCCGAGATTTCCACCGTGCTTGTCAAAGGCGTGACGCACATTCGCCGCCGTCCGGTTTTTGTTGTCGGTCAGACATTCGACGATCACCGCGACGCCCTCCGGGCCATAGCCCTCGTAGGTCGATTCGACGTATTCGGCTCCGTCGGATTCTCCGCTCCCCTTTTTGATCGCGCGCTCGATGTTGTCATTCGGCATATTATCCGCCTTCGCCTTATCGATCGCCATCTTCAGAGACGGATTATACGATGGATCCGGGCCGCCCTCCTTCACCGCGACCATGATCATGCGCGCCATTTTCGTAAAGATCTTGGCTTTCTTTGCGTCTTCCTTTCCCTTGACGTTCTTTACCTTGCTCCATTTATTATGTCCTGACATCGCACTTCCCTCCTGTACATTGTCCTTCGCCTCATTTGTTTTTCGATTGTGACGGAATGGAAAACTGTTCCTCCGCATCCAGCAGCATGCCCCCGTTGTCCACCGCGATCAGGCGCTTTTCCTGGCATCTCGTCTCGATCGACGCGGAAGACAGCTCGGCGATTTGCTGCTCAAAACAGGCCGCTTCTCCCTCTTCGACGGCGACGCGAATCAAAACCGCCTCATCGAAATTGCGGTCCAGCTCCGCGATCCGATGCGTGCTCAGAAAATGATCGATCTTGCCCAGCAAGGGATACGGAACGAGTAATTTTATCATAAAATAGGGCGCTCGTCGGATAATTTTCGCTTCATGAAGCGCCATGTGACAAAGCTGCGTATACGCCCGAACCAGCCCGGATGCTCCTAATTTTATACCGCCGAAATAGCGCGTCACCACGACGGCACAGTTCGTCACGTCCTCTTTTCGCAGAAGCTCCAGCATCGGGATACCCGCCGTGCCCTGTGGCTCTCCATCGTCGGAATAGCGCTGCATCAGGCCCGTTTCCCCGACTCGCCAGCACGAACAGTGATGATTCGCCTGCCGTTCACCCGCCGCGATTTCGGTAACAAACGCCTGTGCCTGTTCCAGTGTTTCGACCGGCGCTGCGCGGCCGATAAACCGCGAGCGCTTGATTTCCAGCACGACCTCCGAGCGAGTCCAAATCGTCCGAAACGTCATCCTCTCCACTCCCTCTCCAGCTCCGCCTCGCGCAGGCGCATTCTCGTGCGTATGCCCTCCGCCGTATGCTCCTGCTCCAGAATGCAGCCCC
Organism: Bacillota bacterium; assembly: GCA_023393715.1. GTDB lineage: Bacteria > Bacillota > Clostridia > Tissierellales > Peptoniphilaceae > JAEXCD01. The sequence continues at coordinate 3,329 of JAEXCD010000117.1, read as the reverse complement.
GCCTCTGATATTCCGACAGCAAGCCCATCTGAGAATAGGAAAAAATTCTCGTCGTTTCAACGACCGGACCGAAAAGCTCCTGATGAATGCGTCCCGTGAGAAGAGACAGGCTTTCCCTATCCCTGGCGTTCAGCTCCAGCTGCATCGACGCATCGACTCGAAGCGGGTCGCCGCCCAAATCGCTTTTGTTCATGACATACAGCCTCTTTGCCGTGAGCTTTCGCTGATCCAAAATCGCCCTCGTCGCCTTCAGCTGCTCGACGGCATCCGGGTTCGAACGATCGGTTACGACCAAAATCAGGTCTGCCTCGTCCAATCCCTGCAGCGTACTCTCAAAAGCACTCAGCAGCTTTTTCGGCAGGTCGCGAATAAAGCCGACCGTGTCCGCCAGCAAAAAAGGCGGCTCTCCCGGCACCTCAATGCGGCGCGTGCTCAGATCAAGTGTGGCAAACAGCAAATCATCCGCATATACCTGCTTTCCCTCTGCCCCATACAGCTCCACCAGACCGTTCAGAATCGTCGATTTTCCGGCATTGGTATAGCCGGCCAGGCTGACGATGGGCAGTGCCGACCTTTGTCTCTTCTTGGCCGAAACCTCCTGCTGTGCGCCGATCTCCCGAAGCTGCGCCTTGACCGAGGAAATTTCCCGAAGAATCGTCCGGCGATCGGTTTCCAGCTTTTGCTCACCGGGTCCTCTCGTACCGATGCCGCCTCCCGTCCGCGAAAGCTGTGCGCCTAAGCCGCGCAGCCGCGGCAGGCGATATTCCAGCTGCGCCAGGCGAACCTGAAGCTTCGCTTTTTTTGAGCTGGCCCGCAGCGCAAAAATGTCCAGAATCACGTCCAATCGATCCAGAACCCGAACCGGCAGCGCATCGGTGATGTTTTTCATCTGCGAACCCGTCAGCTCCTGTTCAAACACGACGAGATCGATATCCTGTTCCGTGCAGAGCGCGGCAATTTCCTCAAGCTTCCCCGATCCGACAATCGTCCTCGGATTCAGCGCCGGCAGATGCTGCACGACGAACACCCGGACCTCGCCGCCGCACGCGCGCACAAGCTCCTGCAGCTCTTTCTTTCGTGCCTCCGCTTCCGATTCGCTCTCGCCGCAAAAGGCAAAGACCAGAAGCGCCTGCTCCTTCTCTTTCTTTTCCATACCATCACCACCCTGTTATTAAATATACCATATTGCTCGTTTCCACAAAACTTGTGATATAATAACTTGACTTTAAGCATAGCACGCACATTGGGAGGAAACATGTTTCACTTTTCGCTTTCATCGCACGCCTATCCCAGCGTTCATTTCATCGGGATCGGCGGCGTCAGCATGTCCGGAATAGCCGAGCTGCTGCATACAAAGGGATATCAGATCACCGGATCGGATCGCTCTGAAAATTCCCACACAAGACATCTTCGTTCGGTAGGCATTTCCATCACCATCGGTCAATCTGCGGACAACATCAAAGATCAATCCCTCTTTGTGTACACCGATGCCATCCCGATGGATAACGCCGAGCTCATCGCGGCGAGAGCGACCGGGCGCCCCTGCGTCACGCGCGGCCAGTTTCTGGGCGCGCTGATGCGCAACTATCAGCACTCCATCGCCGTATCCGGATCACACGGAAAATCGACGACGACCTCCATCATCACAAAGATTCTTTTGGGCGCGGCCGCCGATTCCACCATTCTTCTCGGCGGCTCGCTCGATGAAATCGGCGGCAATATGCGATCGGGCAACAGTGAGTATTTCCTCGCCGAGGCCTGTGAATACAAGGGAAATATCCGCTACTATTTCCCGCAGCTGGCGATTGTGCTGAACATCGATGAGGATCACCTCGACTACTACCGCGATTTAGACGACATCGTCGACACCTTTGCCGCCTACATGGGCAACCTCAGCGAGGATGCCAAAGCCATCCTGAACATCGACGACGAAAATACGCGCCGGCTGCTGGGACACGTCGCGCATAAGGCGGTAACCTTCGGCATCGACAACGACGACGCCATGTATAACGCGATTCACATCGTCTTTGACGATCTGGGGCATCCATCCTTTGATCTCCGCCTGCCCGACGGCTCGCTCGAGCCGTTTCACCTCGGCATCATCGGCCGGTACAACGTTTATAACAGCGTCGCCGCGATTGCCGCAACGCATCAGACCGGCCTCCCGATTGCGCTGATCCGTCAGGGCGTCGAGAACTACCGCCCGCTGCACCGCCGCATGGAGATTGTCGGCACCTTCCACGATGCAACCGTGATGACGGATTACGGTCATCATCCAAAGGAGATCCAGTCGACGCTCGATGCGCTGTCGGAGCATAAGCCCGCCCGGCTCATCTGTGTATTTCAGCCGCACACGTACTCGCGCACGCGAACGCTGATGGACCAGTTTGCCGAATCCTTCTATTCTGCCGACGAGGTCGTCGTGACCGAAATTATGGGCGCCCGCGAGATCGATGACGGATCCGTGCATGCGACGGAGCTCGTCGAGCGCCTGCTCCGGAACCACGTGCCCGCCGTATACTGCAAAACCTTTGAGGATGCAGAAAATTACCTCGCTGCGCACGTACACTACAAGGATTTGATTCTGACGACCGGCTGTGGCAACATTGACGAACTGGCCTACCAAATGGCTCAGCACCGTCCTGCCTTGGCGTAAAGCGGACTTCGCTCAAATCCCGATACGACAAAAAAAGGAGATAGGGGATCCCCCCCTATCTCCTTTTTTTATTGACGCTGCCCGTGCTGCAGGCAAAATATAAAGCATCCGGTACGTTGTACCGGATGCTTTATATTTACAGTTGACCCTTATCGAACGGCGTCTTCCGCATTCTTTTTCTTCAATGCCACATAGCCCAACCCGGCCAATGCGGCCGCCAACACACCGACCATCGCCAGCATCGAGAAGTTATCTCCCGTCTTCGGCGTTTTCGTTACCGTCACCGTCGTCGTGATTGTTTTATTCGTTTTATTCGCAGGTTTTACCGGTTTATCCTCCGGTTTATTCGGCTTATCGGACGGTTCGACCGGTTTGTCCGGCTTGTCCTCGGGCGTCTTCTCCTCAAGACACTTCACGGTCAGCGTGATCTTGTCTGTGCCCGGCATCGTCGAATCCTCGCAGTAAGGAAGCTGGATCCCCTCCCACACATAATTGAAGCGAATCTGCTTTCCGCTCGGCGTATGCGTCGCCAACGCGTGAAAATAACCTGCAACCGTACCAATCATCGTGTAGTTTGTCTCTGGAGCCGCGCTTGCACTGAATTTTACTCCATTGAAGACCACCTTCAGATCATCATCCGCGCCGTTGACGGCTGCTACGATGTCCTTAAACG
>JAEXCD010000076.1 GCA_023393715.1 Bacillota bacterium | reverse complement strand
GTCATGGCAATCCGTTGTTAAAACCACGAAAGGAGTGAAAATGTCCCCTCAGGAATTAACTAAAACGATGTTTTTTCGCGGGCTTTCGGCCGATGAAATTTCCGAAGCCCTTTCGCATCTCAACGCCTCCGTGCGCACCTACCAAAAGGACGAGGTGATCCTGCACACCGGCGATACGACGCGATATATGTGTCTGGTGCTGTCAGGCAGCGTTACCATCGAAAGCTACGACGTCTTTGGCAACCGCACCATACTCAGTCACGTCGGCCGGCATCTATTCTTTGCGGAAACCTATGCGTACCTGCCGCATGCGGTGCTTCTGGTCGACGCGCGCGCAAATGAGGACAGTGAAATCCTCTTTCTGGAGGTTCGCCGGCTGGCACAGCCCGCGCTCCCCGATTCCGGCTGGCGCGCCAGACTGACGGCAAACCTGCTGGATATTTCCGTGCACAAAAATCTGCTGCTGTCTCGCCGCAGCCTCCACACGTCCTCAAAAACCATTCGCGGCCGCGTTTTGTCCTACCTGCGTTCCACCGCATTGCAGACACACCATCGAGCATTCGAAATCCCCTTCGACCGCCAGCAGTTTGCCGACTATCTCAATGTCGAGCGCACCGCCCTGTCCAAGGAGCTCGGGAAAATGAAGGCAGACGGCATACTGCGCTTTCGGAAAAACCGATTTGAGCTGCTGGACGACTCGCTGTCCTGGGAGTAGCGGCGCGCCCGCCGCGTCTACCGCTCAAGCCGGCCGGACGTGTCGTCCGCAGCCGATACAGCGCAGTTTCCGACATACTTTTTCTCCAACGCACCGAGCAGGGCATCGTACCGTGCCCGCGTTTCCTTTGAACTCGTCCGTTCCTCGTACGCGCGGCTTTTTTCATCGATCTGCTGCCGTACCTCCGGAGGCAATGCGCGCTCGGCAAAGGTATACACCACGTTATTTTCCTTTTCGATATGGCGCCGGAGCAGGCGGCCATAGCCCATTGCCTCCGCCAGAATATCGAGCTTGTCCTCCGGCGCATGCGTTTCGCGATAGCGGTCAAGCGCCATCTCCCATTCGCGCACATGATTTCTCCCCAGATCGTGCTCCACAAGCATCCCGTGCGTCACCAGATTCTGTGCCGCGGGCCCCAAATGAGAAACCATTTCCGGAAAGAGAAAATCCTCCTCCTTCCCGTGGTGATGCCCGTCGGCAAAATGACGAATGAAGTCGATCGCCTGACGGAAATCGTCCTCCGGCACCTCTCCTCCCTCCAATACGCCGACACACATCCGGCGCACGACCTCAATCATCCGCAAAATCCGATCGTGCTCTGCAACCATCAGCTCCACACTATACATCGTCTGATTCCCCCTTTTTTTCAACACTCAGTTCGCAGGCGCCGCTGCTTTGCCGCTTTACGGTGAAGCCGCTCCGCGACAACAGTCCCGCCATCACGCGAAGGCGAAGCGCCTCATAACGCCGCTCTTTTCCGTCGACGTCCTGCCAGAATACGCCGTGCAGGTCTTTAGTTTGCTGCCAGAGGACGCGCCGCTCGTCCTGCTCCACGACGAGGTTGGTGTGATCGCAGGGCATGCCGTTCGGAAAAAATCCCTCCAGAGACTGAAAGGCCGCCGGCGCTGTCAAATTTTCCTCAAACGCGTGCCGACGTCCGAACCGCTCCGCTTCTTCGAGCAAAAGCGGCCACAGCTGCGGCGCAGCGGCCAGAACCGAGCCGACGATTTCCGCATAACGCTGCTCGGCCCGAAAAATGCGCTCCTGAAGCCAGCCGTGAATATTGCCCTCGTCGATCACCTTCTCCAACGGCGGCAGCGCTGCGGCCACCTCCTGCGCTCCCGAAAAACACACGCCATTTTCTGCCGCTTTATTTGCCAAGACATCGCTCAACGCCTCCTGTAATTCAATTTTCCGATACAGCCAAAAATGAATCGGCCCTAAAAACGCACTCATTTCTCTCTCCCCTGCCCCTTCTCTCGCATTCGTTCATGAATTCTTTCTATTACACCGTCCGGGTTCAGCCCATGCACAAAGCACGCATCCCGAAGCGTCTCCTCAGCCGCCGACGGACAGCCCGGGCACTGAAACCCAAATTCGTGAAGCATGCTTATTGCCTCCGGCATCTCTCGCCTCAGCTCGCTTAAGGTCCATTCCTCCGTCAATTTTTTCATATCTTCCCACATCCCCTCTTCTGTCCTGCGCCGTCTATGAGCTCGTCGATGAGCTCATTATAAGGAGCTCCGTTTCATATATATGTTGTTTTAACCACTTTTGTGATTTTCTGCGCCGCACATCCCGCCGCATCAAAAACCCCAAACAAAAAGCCTACGGAATAATCCGTAGGCTTTTGATCCTCCTGATACAGTACGCCGAGCAGAAGCCCCTCTCCTTCATCAGGCAGGAACACCCCTTCTCCCCGGCACGACCGATTTCGCGCCGCACGTGTACTTATAGCTGCGCATACACCCTTTCCAGCGCATCCTGAAGATAGCACATCTTATTGTTGATTTCGTTCAGGTCGCGCTGCACCATGAAATCGGTGAAGGGATTGTCGAAAATGACATCAAACAGCTGATCGCTGATTCCATCGGCGAGCTGCAGATTCTGAAGCCCTTCGACATCCCGAATCTCCTTTACCATGGTCTCCATCTGCTGCTGAAGCGCGTTGAGGCGTTGGTTGACCGCGTTGATTTTTCCGCGCTTGATCATGCTCGTGATCGCTCCGCCGCCGAGCAGGTCGATCCAGCCCCAGCCCTTCGCAGATCGGAGCTCTCCCTTGATGTCCTCGATCATATTCAGCGTGGTCTGCACCGCAGCCCTTGCCTCCTGACGTTCTTTATCGTCCATATTTTCCTCCGTTTTTCTCCGCAGCCCCCGGCAGGCGTACCGCCCCTCGAAAAGGAATCTGCGTCCTATCTTCCAATAAATTCCCGATTCATCAGCACACACGCCACAAGCAGGAGCGCGCACGACACCCAGATGGCCTGAATGCCGATATCCAGCGACAGGATGCCGCCGAAGCCGGCGCCCAGAGCGAACAAAAGGATGATTCCATAATAGTGAAAGGCCTTTCGCAGCGCCGCCGGTTTTCGCTTATGCAGATATGCCGAAAGGCTTTCCGTTCCCGCGCGCAGGTTGCCGATGCACATCGTGCTCGCATAGCTGTACCCGCGAACCGTTCGAAAGGACTGAACCTGCATGGCACAGGTAAAGGACACCAGCATCGTCGCGAGCAGATTCCATTCCGCCGGAATGAAGCCGACCAGAAAAAGGATTCCTGCCTCGCCAAGCATCACGGTCTGACGCCAATGCAGGCGCGCACCGCTCTTGAAATGCCGCTCGAGCTGATCGGCGATCAGCACGCCGATGAGGAAGGCCAGGATCGGAAAGAGGTAGCGCACTCCCTTCTCCCATTCTCCCGAAATGAGATGCTGGCTCATCAGCACGACATTGCCCGTCTGCGCATTGGAAAAAACGTGCTGACGCACATTATAGGTATACGCATCCTGAAAGCCTCCGGATATGGTCAGGATCGCGCTGAGCAAAAAAGATTCGGATGTCTGTTCCCGCATACCGCCGCCTCCCCTGCATGTATTACACTGCATGTATCCATGTTTCCCTGCGTCAATAATAACGGTACAAGCCGCCCTTTTGCAAGCACTTTAGAAAGATGCCTCTCCTCAAGTTAAAAAACAATTTACATTTTTATCACCGATCGTGGTTCAAAATTCGCCAATGTGGTATAATTACATCAGGAAAACATTTTCTATTCGGCGAGCGATTGTTCCGTTGCCCCTGTTTGCGCAGTCTCCTTCGGCTGCACGGAACGATATCAAAACACCTTCCAATATACCGTTTCGATAGCTTTTTTGAAAAGGAGGAATTAAGATGAAACCAATCACGCGAATGCGCATCGAATATGGAGCGAGCTTGCTCGTTTGGGCGGTGGTCGTCTTTTTGTTCAAGCTCGACATAAATTCGGTTCCCATGTGGGTGCTCATAGGCGCTGTCATTCTTTACGGTTTGATAACCCGAACGAAGCGAAAAAAACCGGCAACCTCCGTTGAGTGGAAATGTCTTTTTTTCACGCTTATGGTCATCGGATTCGTGGGCATTAACGCTTTTTTATCACATCAGGACAAAATGGGGCAGTGGCTGGCGTTTTTGAGTTTTGCGATCATTTTGCTTTCGGCGTATATTCAGGACGTAAAGCAAGAATGTGC